>CAZSNH010000037.1:2194-12466 GCA_964607855.1 uncultured Hyphomicrobium sp.
GAACGGATCGGTGCGCATCGAACAGACGATCTTCGTCGAGCGAGACAGCCAGCGGCAGATCGTGCTCGGCAAAGGCGGGCAAACGATCAAAAAAATATCGTCACAATCAAGAGCCGAGCTTGCCAGGCTTTTTGAGCGCCCCGTTCATCTCTTTCTCTTCGTCAAAGTACGCGAGGGTTGGGAGAGGGACCCGGAACGCTACAGGGAAATGGGCCTTGAATTTCCAGACGAGTGACGCGCATAATCGAGCGTCTGCGGAGAATGGCGCCCGTGACGCGGTGGCTATGGATCGCTGGAAACTTGGCCGCTTGGGCGGCGCTTCTTAGCGTGGGTCAGGATGCGGGGGCCGCCGTCCGCATTTGCGGTACAGAAGTTACCGGTTTCGCTTCCGCCCCAACCGAGATTGAAGCCAGGAGGCAGGCTCTCAAAGATTGGAAATCCAAGGCCGCCGCAATCGGTGAGAACTATACGAACTGGCGCATCTCAGCCCACCGGCAGCTGACATGCAGACCGGGCCCGGCGCAGGAGGTCCACTGCTTCGCCGTGGCGCGCCCCTGTATCATCGATCAAGCGCCAAATACCTTCGAGTTGCGGAGAAACCGGCGAGACATTTGATCTCGTGCTCCGCCCGAGGGGTTCCGATAAAAAATAGAGCTTTCCTCGCGATACCTCTCCGAAAGAAGACACCCATGCAATGGAGCGACGAAGGCATAGTTCTATCCGTGAGGGCACATGGCGAAACAGCCGCCGTTGCTGAATTTCTGACCCGTTCTCACGGGCGGCATTTCGGCCTCGTGCACGGCGGACGCTCGCGCAAGCTGCGCCCCATTCTCCAAGTCGGCAATCACGTGGAATGCACTTGGAAGGCCCGTCTTGCCGAACAGCTCGGTCACGTCAGCGTGGAGCTTCGGCGCGCTTACGCGGCCGCCGCAATGGATGATCCATCAGCGCTCGCCGCCCTGACGTCAATAGCCGTACTATCGAGGCAGCTTCCAGAACGTGACCCGCATCCCAACCTTTACGAGGTCACACTCTTCGTCCTCGGGTTTCTCGATGACCCGAGCGTATGGCCAGCGCTCTATGTCCGATGGGAGCTCGCGCTTCTCGATGAGATGGGATTTGGGCTCGACCTCGCCGAATGCGCGGCAACGGGCCGAAACGATCAGCTGATCTATGTTTCCCCGAAATCCGGCCGGGCGGTTTCTGCTTCGGCCGGGGAGCCCTTTAAAGAAAAGCTCCTGCCCCTGCCAGCCTTCCTCACCAATGTGCGCCAGGCGGGGATCATACCGGGCGACATCGCGGCCGGACTGGCACTCACGGGCCATTTTCTGGAGACCCGCATCTTCCGGCCCCACAACGAGGACATGCCCGATGCCAGAAAGCGCTTGCAATCATTGATCTCTGGTGTTGCCTAAAAGTTTCCGCAGCGCCTGATCCCGAGCCGCCCGCCCGTTGATCGGTCCAAATTTTCTGCAAAACGTGGACGTGGCGTCTCCGGCACTTGAGGAAGCCCCAAACCTCAACTAACCCTCCTCGCCATGAGCAAACAATCGATTCCGCCCTCGGGCTCCGGCCCCATCGAACCCGTCAATCTCAAGAACGCCCTTGAAGAGCGTTACCTCGCGTATGCGCTTTCAACGATCATGCACCGGGCTCTGCCGGACGTTCGCGATGGCTTGAAGCCTGTCCACCGGCGCATCGTTTATGCAATGCGCCAGCTCAAGCTCGATCCCGACGGGGGCTTCCTGAAATGCGCCAAGATCGTTGGCGAGGTCATGGGTGATTTCCACCCCCATGGCAACCAGGCGATTTATGACGCCCTCGCCCGTCTCGCCCAGGATTTCGCCGTACGATATCCGCTGGTCGACGGTCAGGGCAATTTCGGCAACATCGATGGCGACAACCCGGCCGCCGAACGCTACACGGAAGCCCGAATGACGGAGGTCGCGGCCGACATTCTCGAGGGGATTGACGAGGACGCGGTCGAATTCCGTCCCAACTACGATGGGCGTGTGCAGGAGCCCGCCGTACTGCCCGCCGCTTTTCCGAACCTCCTGGCCAATGGTTCGGCCGGTATCGCGGTCGGCATGGCCACCAACATCCCCCCTCACAATGTCGATGAGCTGTGCGGCGCGCTCCTACATCTCATCAAGCATCCGAATGCGACCATTGAGAAAATCGTGGAATTTGTCCCAGGTCCGGACTTTCCAACCGGTGGCGTGCTCGTTGAGCCTCGCGACCAGATCCTGGAAGCTTACAAGACGGGCCGCGGCGGATTCCGGCTTCGCGCCAAGTGGCAGAAAGAGGACACCGGGCGCGGCGGCTATCAGATCGTCGTCACCGAGATCCCTTACCAGGTCCAGAAGTCGAAGCTCGTCGAGCGCATCGCAGAGCTTCTCACCGAAAAGAAGCTGCCCCTTCTCGGTGACGTGCGCGATGAGAGCGCTGAAGAAATTCGCCTCGTGCTCGAACCGAAAAGCCGCACCGTCGATCCGGTGCTCCTTATGGAGAGCCTCTTCCGCCTGACGGAGCTCGAGATCCGCTTCGGCCTCAACATGAACGTGCTCTCGGCTGGCCAGATTCCGAACGTTCTTTCCATCAAGGACGTCCTGAAACAATGGCTTGAACATCGCGTCGACGTGCTCGTTCGCCGGTCACAACACCGCTTGAAGAAGATCGAACATCGGCTCGAGGTGCTCGACGGATACCTGATCGCCTATCTTAACATCGACGAGGTCGTAAAGATCGTCCGCCATGACGACGATCCCAAGTCCAGGCTCATGAAGAAGTTCAGCCTCAGCGAAGTGCAGGCCGACGCCATTCTAAATTTGCGGCTGAAATCGCTCTCCAAACTCGAGGAGTTCGAGATCAAGGCTGAGCACGACAAGCTCTCGAAGGAACGCCGCGAGCTCAAGCAACTCCTAAAGTCCGACGAACTGCAGTGGGAGCGCATTGCAGATCAGGTCAAGGCCACCCGCGAGCGTTATTCGAAGAAGACTGAAATCGGCCGGCGGCGGACGTCCTTCGCGGAGGCTCCCGAGATCGAGGTCGACCTCGATCAGGTTCTCGTCGAGAAGGAACCGATCACGGTCATACTTTCTGAAAAGGGTTGGATCCGCGCCCTCAAAGGCCACCAGGAAGACCTTTCGAAACTTGATTTCAAGCAGGGCGATACGCTCAAAAAGGCGGTCAAGGCCTCGACCACAGACAAGCTCATCCTGCTGGCAACCAACGGTAAATTTTTCACGCTCGAGGCGAGTCAGCTGCCGGGTGGACGCGGGCATGGCGAACCGGTGCGTCTCATGGTCGATCTCGAAGAGAATCACGACTTCGTCGAGATCTTCGCGCATGACCCGAGCCGCAAACTCCTCGTTGCCTCGACGGGCGGCTACGGCTTCATAGTGCCTGAGGAGGAAGTTGTCGCGTCGACCCGCAAGGGCAAGCAAATCCTCAACGTGACGGAGCCCGATGAAGCGCGCCTTTGCGTGCCCGTCGAAGGTGACCACGTGGCGGTGGTTGGTGAAAACCGCAAAATGCTCGTCTTCCCACTCGACGAAGTGAACGAAATGACCCGCGGCAAGGGCGTCATCCTGCAGCGCTTCAAGGACGGCGGACTTTCAGATGCCCGCGTTTTCTACAAGAAGGAGGGCCTCACCTGGCTCGATAGCGCTGGACGCGAGTTCACGCTCTCGTGGGGCGATCTCAGAGACTGGATCGGCGAGCGCTCGCAAGCCGGCCGCCTGGCGCCCAAAGGCTTCCCGCGCTCGAACAAGTTCGGGCCGGCATTTTGAGTGATCGCGGCCGCACACGCTCACCGAAATCTGTCAGCCGAATGGTGGGTCGCTTGCGAACTTGACGCGGCGCCGCTACGAGTGTGTCATGGTTCGAGGGAACACACACGAGTGGTTTATGACTGCGATTGTAGCCTTCGTGTTGCAGTCCAATTTCTCTTGCGCGATCCCGGCAGGGGCCGGCGAAGCAAGCTGCTCCAAGGCGGCATTCGAAACCGTCGTCGACGACGCGGCTGAAGTACTGAGAAACCTCAACGCCAAGAACAAGCCTCTGTTTCAGGAAAAACTTCGCCAACTCAAGGAAAAGCGCGGCTGGACGCAGGATCAGTTCCTGACCGAAGCCGCCCCATTTGTCAAAGACGAGACGATCGAAATCCACGACCGGACATCGAGCGAGATCCTGGCTCAGATCTCGTCTTTGGGTCAGGAAGGCACCGAAGCCAAGAACCCTGATTGCACGATGTTGAGCGAGCTTGATGGATTGATGAAGTCCCTGGTCACAAGCCAGACGGAAAAGTGGACCTATATGTTCGCAAAAATCGACGCGGAGCTCGCAAAGTAACCCTTCCGACGGGTTCAGATGTATTTTTGCCATTGCTGATTCATAAGGTGGCCCTCGGAGACATCGCTCCTGCGCCAGCTCCTCCTCGTTCAGCTTGTGTCGAGCTCCTCTTCATGTGCCTATCGCGCCGCCGTTTCGTTCAAGGCCTCAGCTCCGTGGCAGCACTCGCCGCATCTCCCACTTTTCCTCTGGCGCGTGCCGGCGAACCCCCGCCTCCCGCGCCCCAACGTGTGGCGAGGCTGCCGGCCTGGACGCTTGGCAGCTCAAGCATCTCGCCCGAAACGCCGCTCATGTTCCGGGGCAATGGATCGCATACCTTCTATGGAACCGGACCCATTCCCGAAAGGGCTCCGCGCATTTACTGGCGGAGCAAGACAACCTCCCGTAGCAGCATCAACCACGGCGTCCCCACGGTCTGGGCAGGAACCGGCTGGACCGGAACCGCCGTGAAATACGGAGGCCATGTATTCTTCGGATCTGTGGGCGGCACCTTTTATGCCCTCGAAGCCGAAACCGGCGATCTGCTGTGGCAGCGCGCGAGTTCGGGCATGTTCAAGAGTTCCCCCTGCCTCTTCGACAACAAGGTCTACATCGGCAATACCGATAACCTCTTGCGATGCATGGACGCCGCGACGGGGCGCATCGTCTGGACCCACGATACCGGAAACGACCTCGATTCTTCCCCCTGCGTTATCGATGGGGTGCTCTATATCGGGGGGGAGTGCGGATACGTGCGCGCGCTTGACCCGTACAACGGCAAGCTCATCTGGAAGACGTTTGTCGGGGGCATCGGCGAGGGCACGCTTTTGGGCTCGAACGGTTCCGAGACATCGCCAGCAATCGCCGATGGTGAACTATATGGCGCCAACTACGACGGCGAGCTTTACTCGCTCGATCTCAAAACAGGCGGACACCGCTGGATCACACAGACGGGCGACGACACGGACGCCTCCATCGTCGTCGACGGCGAATTCATCTATGCGGGCGCCCAGGAGAAAGCACCGTTTCTCTACTGCTTTGCGCGCAGCGATGGCAAGGAGGTCTGGCGGTATACCGGCAACCGAGCCGGATACTGGTCGACGCCAGCTGTCGCCGGCGGGCGCATTTACGCCGGTGGAGAGGATGGATACTTACATACTCTCGATGCCAGAACGGGCGCCGCACTGTGGACCTTCAGAACGAATGACGGAATTTGGTCGAGCCCGGCCGTCGTCGACGGCAAAGTCATCTTCGGTTCTCGCGACTTCAATCTTTATTGTCTCGATGCCAATACGGGCTCCGAGATCTGGCGAATTGCACTCGACGGGCGCATTATTTCGTCTCCCTGCATTGCAGGTGGCAAGATCTGGATCGGAACCGCAACCGGCTATTTCTACTGCATCGGCGGCTAAAGGCCACACATGCGGCCTCGCCCATTCCCCCTTTGTCCAAAATCAATCGCTCTTATCGCTTTACGCGCACCGCAACAGCGAATACCAAGCGCAAGAGCATTGCCATGCAGGAGGAGCGCTGCGTGAAGGATACCCCCACCCGCCCTGAGCCAACGCTCAAGAGGACCGTCGGAACATTCCAGCTAACGCTCTATGCCTTGGGTAGCATGCTGGGCTCGGGCATTTACGCGCTCGTCGGCAAGGCGGCGGGCCAGGTCGGCAATGCAGTCTGGCTGGCGTTTGCGGCTGCCCTCGTCGCCGCCCTTTTGACGGCGATCTCCTATGCTTCTCTCGGATCGCGGTATCCGAGGGCTGGCGGTGCGGCCTATATCACGCACCGCGCCTATAAGATTCCACTCTTGAGTTTTATGGTCGGCCTAGCGGTCGCCTGCTCGGGCCTTACCTCGGTTGCCACACAGTCACGCGTATTTGCATCCAACTTGTCTGCACTTGTTGGAATTGAGGCTTTGCAGCCCTGGATGTTCGCACTCGGCTTTCTGCTTATCATGACCGGTATAGTGTTTCGAGGTATCGAGGAATCGATGTGGGTCAACGTCCTGTGCACCCTCGTCGAGGCAACGGGCCTCCTCATCGTCATCGCGTGCGGTTTGTCGTATTGGGGAAGCGTCAATTATTTCGAGACGCCGCCCGAAGCCGCCGATTCGAGCCTGCCTCTGCTCGTGCTCCAGGGGTCCATTCTCACCTTCTTCGCCTTTATCGGCTTCGAGGACACCCTCAACGTCGCAGAGGAATGCAAAAACCCTCAGCGCACGATCCCGCTTGCCCTCGTCTCGGCCATGGTAATCGCTGCCCTGCTTTACATGGCTGTCGCCGTGACGGCGGTCTCCGTCGTGCCCTATCAGGAACTTGCAGCGGCCCCCGCACCCCTGGCTGCCGTGATGCAAAAAGCAGCCCCCGAATTTCCGAGCATCGTTATGACCTTCATCACGCTCTTTGCCGTCGCAAACACGGCGCTCGTCAACTACATCACCTCGACGCGCCTCGTTTACGGTATGGCGCGCCAAGAGCTGCTGCCTGCCGCCTTGGGCAAAATCCATCCCGAACGCCGGACTCCCCATCTCGCCATTCTGGCGCTGCTTTTTGTTCTGGTGCCTCTTGCCATCATCGGCGACATCAAGGAGCTGGCGTCGGCGACCGTGCTGCTGCTCCTCATCGTTTTCGCCATTATGAATGGCGCGCTCTACATTCTACAGGGCCGCGCTGGCGAACCCGTGGGTTACCTCGAAGTGAGCCGCCTCATTCCGCTTTGCGGCATGCTCATGTGTGCCCTGCTCGTCATTTTCCGAGTGACTTCAGGCGATTGGATGGCGCCTGCGATTGCCGGGACGTTACTCGCGGGGATCGTTGCTATCTACTGTATCGTAAGGCCTTCGCCCCCCGATGAGTTCTGAATTCAGTCTTCGGATCTGTTCCTGCCGACACTGACCCAACCATCGGGACCCAACCGCTCCTGAGGTAAGAAGCGGGCCTTATAGCTCATCTTTTTCGAGCCCTCGATCCAATAGCCGAGATAGAGATAGGAAAGTCCCAGACGGCGTGTGTATTCGATCTGCTCAAGGATCATCAATGTACCAAGGCTCCGCCTCTCCTGATCTGGATCATAGAAGCTGTAGACCATCGAAATCCCATCGGAGAGGCGATCGCAGAGCGCCGTCGCAAGTAAGGGCCATGACCCGGTCGCCGACTCGAGCGGTTCCTCGGGCTTCTGACGATACTCCGTCAGTGACGTGCGAATGACGCTGTCTTCTATCATGGTCGCAAAATCGAGCACCGTCATATCGGCCATCCCGCCGTCGGAATGGCGGGCGTCGATATAGCGCCTGAATAGCTCGTAGTGCTCGGGTGCGGGAATGGCTGGCGTGCGCCGGGCGACGACATCGGCATTCCTGGAGAGAACGCGGAGCATGTTTCGTGTTGGAACGAATTGATTGACAGGTACCCGCACCGACACACACGCGTGGCAGCCTTCGCAGTAGGGCATGTACGCTATATTCTGGCTCCGGCGGAAACCGCGCTTCAGGAGACTGTCGATGACCGCAAGTGGCTTTTCGCGGGTGAGATGGGTAAATAGCTTGCGCTCCAAGCGTCCGGGCAAATAGGGGCACGGTTGGGGTGAAGTCACATAAAAATCGGGAAAGTTCTTCTGTTGCTCCGACATCACCCTGCCTTTACGAGCCTCAGTCGCCGCCGGAAACGAACGGCCTTGTGTCATGATAGAGGCGGCTCACCCGCCGTTTCAAGTGCCCGATTCAGCCTTTACCTCGGGTTTCCGTATCGCCGTGACGCGCGGATTGCTCGAGGAAAGCAACAATTTCGCCTGCGAGGTCCAGCCGGGTGACTTGCTCGATGCCCTCCAATCCGGGAGAAGCATTGACCTCCAAAACCACGGGCCCGCGCTTGGATCGGAGCATGTCGACGCCACAGACGTTGAGCCCCAAAACACCGGCTGCCTCGATCGCCGTTCGCCGCTCCTCTTCGCTGAGATGGGCTTCGACGGCCGTTCCGCCCCTGTGCAGATTGGCCCGAAAATCACCCTCCTTACCCTTTCGCTGCATCGCGGCGGCCACGCGTCCGCCAATCACAAGCGCGCGGACATCGGTGCCGGTCGCTTCTTGGATGTACTCCTGGACGAGAATATTCACGTTTGCCGCGCTGAATGCCTCGATGATCGATCGCGCGGAGGCTTCCGTTTCCGCAAGGATGACGCCCATTCCCTGGGTGCCCTCGACGAGCTTTATGACAACGGGCGCGCCGCCCACCTCGGCGATGACGGCTTCGGCTTTGCGCGGACCATGTGCGAACGCGGTTGCGGGCAGTCCAATGCCCGCCCGCGCCAGTAACTGCAGTGCGCGCAGTTTGTCACGTGCGCGGCCGATGGCAACGCTCTCGTTCAACGGGAAAATACCGAGCATCTCGAACTGGCGCAGCACCGCCAAACCATAATGGGTAACAGAGGCCCCGATACGCGGGATGACGGCATCAAATTGGGGAAGCGCCCGGCCGCCGTATTTGAGGATGGCGCGGTTCGACGTGATGTTCATGTGCACGCCAAGCGTGTTGACGATGTCGATCGTATGGCCGCGTGCCTCGGCCGCTTCCACGAGTCGGCGGTGGGTATAGAGCTGTGGATTTCGAGCAAGCATCACGATGCGCATCGGATCACATCTCCGCGTGAGCAACTTCTTCGCTTCGACTCGAGACCCAGGCCCTTGTCCGGTTTTTTTGAGAGCGGTGACGCCCCTAACTTCGTCCGAACTTGAAGGCTTGATGGAAGCACTTATTGGCGCGCTTTAGACGGATTTCCGCCGGTTCCACGAGGCGAAGGCGGCTCATTGGGCCCGCTCATGAGACCTGCACGAGCCGACGGCGGTGCCACGGTCCGGCGGGGCGCTGACCCAGCCCCGGGCTTTGGCCCGCCGGACGCGGCCTCTCCGCCGGCCGAAGCCGGTGGCGGGGCGGCCGATCGGCGCGGGGGCTGATAATCGTCAGTTGGGCCCGGAAGCACATTTCGTGCCTCTGGCGGCGATTCAGTCGATGGCCGTTCCCCGCCTGCTGCCATCTCCTGGTAGGCGGATGCCCGCCCATAAACGTAACCCGCGTAAGCGGCGCCCGCGATTACGAGGATGAAAAGCAGAAATTCGACGAGTGTCATCGGACCGAACCCCAGCGCAAAATTGCGCGCCTTTTGAAAGAGCCACGCGCCACCGAGCACGCCCGGAAAGCCGCAGGATAGTCATATCACAGATGGGATCGGCGGAAAGCCGGAGAGCGGAACCGAATGCGATCAATCGTTGAGTTGAGCATTCGTAATTGCTGTGGAGGCAGATCGGTGCACATCACGCTCTTCCGCGCTGCTATCGATCGATGCGTGCAATAGCCACGCAGCACCCCCAACCACGACAATCATAATGCCGATGGCCAATAGCGTCCGCCTAAGGACCCAGCCCAGTGTGGGAGACTGAAGGCGCACGTCGCCTCCCGCATTCGCGCGAGTCACACTGGTTGTCATAAAATTCCCCCTCAAGCCAATCCAGAGATGCTCCCCCCGGGGGTGGAGTCTTCGGCTCGTTCTTATTGATCGGGCCGGACCAAGAACCTAGCCCGAGGTTGGAAATCAATGATCCACGCGCCGGTCATGGTCAAGTTCGCCTATATAGAAGACTCTATTTCCCTGGACCCGCGTTGTGCCGCGGCCACTCCTACGGGAGGCCCAGGAGCAGCCCACTCGATTTGGCGGGAAGTTCAGCGAATTTTGCGCCCAAAGGCCACAATTGCCGCGAGTGGGATGGCCAGACCGAGGGCGACCACCACAACGGCGAGCGCCGGCAAGTTCTCGTAGCTACCGCGCTCGATCACGAACATCCAGTTGAGATACTTGGTCGCCAGTTGACCGGCGATCAGCGCCAGATTGAGAAACGAGGCCATGAGGGCGAACCAAGTGGCGCGATGGCTCGGTGGCGCATACACT
>CAZSNH010000038.1:0-12433 GCA_964607855.1 uncultured Hyphomicrobium sp.
GCCAACTACCTCCGCAGCGCAGGATATGCTTCAACCTGAGTCGGAAAGGCTCTAGAGCCGGTTCTGGCGATCTCAGGACATTTCTATTGTTCGGCAGAAAAGCCGGACGCGTAGCGTTTCCAGTTTTCGACATAACGCCCCGCCGCCTTGGTAAAGCGGTCGATTTCCTCTTCGGTGAGTTCGCGCACAATTTTTCCGGGCGAGCCCAGAACCATCGAGCGGGGCGGAATTACCTTCCCCTCGGGAATGAGTGTATTGGCGCCGATCAGGCACTCCTCGCCGATCTGGCAGCCATTAAGCAGGATCGAACCGATGCCGATGAGGCTGCGTTTCCCGATCGTACACCCGTGGAGCATAACCATGTGCCCGATGGTGCAGTCGGCCCCGATCTCGAGCGGGAAACCGGGATCCGTATGGAGAATCGAGCCGTCCTGCACATTGGAGCGCTCGCCAACCTTGATGAGCTCATTGTCGCCACGCAGCACGGCGCCGAACCAAACGCTTGCATCCTCGCAAAGCTCCACCTTCCCAAGAACGACAGCGTTTGGAGCCACCCAATAGCGGCCGTTCGCGGGTGTCTTGACGCTTTCGGCGCCGAGCTTGTAAAGCCCCATGTTTCTGCATCCTGTCCGTTCGCGATGGGGATCAGCCCGCGTCCTCGAGATCGAGCTCAAGGATGGCCATCTGGAATTGATAGGACACCTCACCCTCGTCTTCCTCGCGGAAGAGAACAGCGATGAAGTCTTCGCCGATGTAGACTTCTGCGGAGTCGTCCTTCTTGGGCCGCGCGCGGACTGTCAGATTTTTTGTGCCGAAAGTCTTACGAAGATATTTCTCGATGCGGCCGATTTCGTCTTTGGTCACAGTCTTCTCCATCACAACTCGCACAATCGGCACCGACCATGTCGAGGCTCTAAATTCACAGGCAGGCGTAGTCGTCGGGACCAAGGCACTGGTCCATCGTGCGCGATGGCTCCGCGGCTCCGGCCGGGCCGACCACTTTCGCCGGTACGCCAGCAACCGTCGTATTGGGCGGCACGTCCGAAAGGACAACGCTGCCTGCCGCAACGCGCGAGCAATTACCGACATGGATGTTGCCGAGCACTTTCGCGCCCGCACCGATCAGCACGCACGATCCGATCTTCGGATGCCGGTCGCCGCGCGCCTTTCCACTGCCACCCAACGTCACAGCGTGCAGGAACGAGCAGTTGTCGCCGACAACTGCAGTTTCTCCGACGACGAATCCTGTCGCATGGTCGAGCATGATGCCTTTGCCGATGCGGGCTGCAGGATGAATGTCAACGGTGAAGATCTTCGAGCACTGGCTTTGCAGATAGAGCGCAAAATCCTTCCTGCCCTGCTGCCATAGTTCATGGGCAAACCGATGTGCGGCGAGGGCATGGAAGCCCTTGAAGTAAAGAAGTGGCTCAAGGTAGCGCTTGCACGCCGGATCTCGATCGAGCACAGCAGCAAGATCTGCGCGGAAAAAATCTCCTATGTCGGGTCGCCTTGAGAAGACGTCCTGGAACGTCTGTTGAATGAGACCGCCATCGACATCGGAATGACTGAGCCTCTGGGCAATGCGGTGGATGACGGAATCTTCAAGACGCGCATGGCTTAGAACCGTTGCATAGATGAAACCGCCGAGTGCCGGCTCGCCGGCTGCGGCCTCAGCCGCTTCCTTGCGCAGCGCCGCCCAGATGGGATCGGTCGTCTCGACGGCTTCGAGCTTGGAGCCGCGATGGTTTTGTGCGGCCGACGTTTTCGATGCGGACATCTCAATCCTCCTCGAGGCGCAATTGACCGCTGGCTGAAGTTGCGGACCGGCTTCAATCCCGGCCGGGGTAATGCTCTATGCGCCCGACGTCAATCTAAACCGGTTTGAGGGTGTATGCACCCCCACGAAAGGCTTTAGCTTCATAGAGTTGCAACGGCTGCCGGGCCCCAATAAGGCTCCAATTGCCACGCTTTCGCCGAGCGCCTACAAGACGGCCAGCCTCACTCTTCATCGGAATGCTGAATGACCGACGCCCCGGACGGCCCCCATCTTGAACTCAAAATTGCCGGTCCCATCGCCTGGATCGTCATTTCCAATCCCGAGCGGACGAACGCTTTGACGGCGGCGATGTGGGATTCGCTCCCTGCTATTCTCGCCAAAACCGAGGCTTCGGATAGCGTGAGAGTGATTGTCTTGAGGGGAGCCGGCACGAGAGCCTTTTCGGCCGGAGCCGACATTTCCGAATTCCAATCCCAGCGCACCGGAGACGCAGCCCGAGTTTACGATCGCCTGAACCATCAGGCTTTCGCGGCGCTGCTCGGCATGCGCAAGCCGACCATCGCCATGATCCACGGTTTCTGCCTTGGCGGAGGACTTGGTCTCGCCGCGTGTTGCGATCTGCGTTATGCCGACGAAGCCTCCCAATATGCAATCCCCGCCGCAAAGCTCGGCATTGGGTACAATCCGCGCTGGGTGCGACCGCTCTTAGCGCTTGGCTCTTCAGCAGCCATAAAGGAGTTATTGTTCACTGGACGCCGGTTCAACGCGGCCGATGCCCTGGCCATGGGTCTCATCAATCGCATTCATAGTGCGCAAACCCTCGAGGATGAGGTGCAGAAGGTCGCCACCGAGATTGCTTCCAACGCCCCCCTATCCGTGGCCGCCGCCAAGCTCGTGATCAACGAAATGGCAGAGCATCCGGAAACGCCCCGCATGGAGAGTCTCGATGCGGCCGTAGCGGCATGCTTTGCGAGCGAGGACTATGCCGAAGGCCAGCGCGCGTTTCTCGAAAAGCGGCGCCCCGTTTTCAAGGGCCACTGAGGGGATGAGAGGCGTTCAAGATCGTCAGGATCGACTGAGGCAACTCTTGCAATGTTCGCTCATCGCGATTGCGGCGATGCCCCCGCGTTTCATGTATCGCTCTTCGACAACTACTCGCAAACGATATCTCATGAGTGGCGAGTGCGGCTCGCCATGTTATGGAGTGAATATCTGAGGACCAATCGCAGGTGCACTTGCTCTGCGGGTCTTACTTCAACATCGGCAAGTTAAGCTCTTGTGAGCAGCACGGGTTTCTGAAACCTCTGAATTTCCGGGGCTCGCCTCCGAGACGGGTACAGAAATTTTGATCAGAAAACGACTTTCGGGTTAGGGCAGTCCGCAATCACCGGAATTAGGAATTTAGTCCCGCAAGCCGCGACTTTTTTTCATCGCTGCGGCGCAAAACAGCTCGATTTTGAGGATCGCGAGCGTTGTGGCAACGCAACAGAGAGAATGGCTTATCCCCAATCCCCCGCGGTTTGCGATGCGTGAAGCAGCTCTACCCTGCTGTGCCATTGCCCGAAATATACGCCAGAGCAATACTGTTATGAGCCGACTTTCGAACTTCTTCTCATCATTCAAATTTCCCATGCAGCTCGGGCACGCCAGGTGTGACCGGCCTCGTGCACTGCGGTTGGGGTTCTAGATGAAAATCGCCCCATGAACGCTCTAGGTCCCGCATCGCAATATTGAATTTCCTTGGCAGACGCGAATGGAGGGTTCTAAACTTTTTTTCATCAATGGGGTCCCTGCCCCGTTGACGAAACCAACCGGCACATACGTCCGAAGGTGCTGGGAATGGAGAGCATCGATGGAACTAACGACGCGACTGAACGTGCTGGCTGCACTTCTGTCTTTCGGCTTCCTCGTTGCAATCGTTTTCGGAATGGTGTGAGGAAGGCCATCTCCTTGATGTGACAGCCCCCAAGCCTGGAGCCACGTCTGTATCCAGTGCCAAACTTTAAGAAGAAAGGGCGCCTCAACGGGCGCCTTTTCCATTGCTAAAGTGAGTAATGTTGGCCGCAGAGCCGCTACTTCCTCATCCAATAGCCAAGGATGGCCCCAGCGAGGACAGCATACTCCGCCGGCACTTTGCCCCATGGAATTTCCTTGAGGAGCGGCAATTCGGGCCCGAAGGTCCACAGCACGGCCGCGATAAGCGCCAACACAAGCGCGCGCGAGAGCGTGGGGCTGCCCGGCTGGCCAACATCTTTGAGAACCTGCGCCGCAATCACACCGATGAGAAACACAACAATTGCAGCAACAACGGCAAACACAAAAAGTCGCAAAGATCCCGGAATACTGCCGCCGACCCAGCCCATAATGGCTTTCGAGCCGAACCAGCCGCCGACGATGTGAAGCAAGAAAAGTACGAGCCTGCCAAGCATGTTCTCATCCCCCCTCAAGAATCCCGCGAGGAACCTAGCACGCAGAAAATCGCCTGTAACGTGGTCCGTCAGGCAACATCGGCCGTCACATTGCTCCGGTCGTAGTTCAGCACCGGGGCCAGCCAACGCTCGCACTCCTCGACACTCCATCCCTTTCGCGCGGCATAGTCTTCCACCTGATCGCGCTCGACCTTACCGACGCCGAAGTAGTGGCTTAGCGGATGAGAGAAGTAGAGCCCCGAAACGGACGCCCCAGGCCACATGGCATAACTCTCCGTCAGGGTGATGCCAGCGAGGTTGCGGACATCCATGAGGCGCCAGAGCGTCGCCTTCTCTGTGTGATCGGGTTGAGCCGGGTAGCCCGGCGCCGGCCGGATGCCTTGGTACTTTTCGAGGATCAGCTCTTCGTTCGAAAGATGCTCCGATTTCGCGTAGCCCCAGAGCTCCTTCCTGACCTTCTCGTGCATGGCTTCTGCGAAGGCCTCAGCGAACCGGTCACAGAGGGCTTTGAAGATGATGCGCCCGTAGTCGTCGGTTCTCTTGAAGTACTTCTCAATGGCTTCCTCCTCCCCGAGACCGGCCGTTACGGCGAAGGCGCCGATGTAATCGGCAATTCCAGTCTCCTTCGGCGCAATAAAATCGGAGAGCGCGGTGTGCGCACGCTCGCGCGAGGGATCACGGGCAATCTGCTGGCGCAGCGTATGGAAGGTTGCGAGCTTTGAATGGCGCGGCTCGCCCGTATAGACCTCGATGTCGTCGCCGATGCTGTTGGCTGGCCAGAACCCGGCAACCGCATTCGCCGTGATCCACTTCTCAGCAACCATGCGCCTCAGGATTTCCTGCGCGTCAGCGAAAAGCTTTCTTGCTTCCGAACCCACTTTATTGTCGTCGAGGATTTGCGGATAGCGCCCCGAAAGCTCCCACGTCTGGAAAAAGGGCGTCCAATCGATATAGGGCACGAGAGAGGCAAGATTAAAATTCTTGAATGCGCGTGGACCGAAGTAGGTAGGCTTTACCGGAGTGTATCCCTGCCAGTCGATGGCGAACTTGTTGACGCGCGCCGCCGCGAGCGAAATGCGGTTCTTCTTTGCTTCGTTGGCAAGGTGTGTTTGACGCACCTTCTCGTATTCGGAACGAATGTTCGAGACAAAGGTGTCGCGTTCCGTCTGCGAAAGTAAATTGGAGACAACGCCGACGGCCCGGCTCGCATCGAGGACGTAGATCGCCTGATTGCGCTTGTAATTGGGGCTGATCTTGACTGCCGTATGCACCCGGCTCGTGGTTGCTCCACCAATGAGGAGCGGCACGGCAAAGCCTTCACGCTCCATCTCAGCTGCAACGAAGCACATTTCGTCGAGCGAGGGCGTGATGAGGCCCGAAAGCCCGATGATATCCGCACGCTCTTTCTTGGCCGTCTCGAGAATCTTGGCAGCAGGCACCATGACCCCGAGATCGATCACTTCGTAGTTGTTGCACTGGAGCACGACGCCCACGATGTTCTTGCCGATGTCGTGCACGTCGCCCTTGACGGTTGCCATCACGACTTTGCCAGCAGAGGGCATCTGGTCGAGACCGGAGGCCTTCTTCTCGGCTTCCAGAAACGGTTGCAGATACGCGACTGCCTGCTTCATGACGCGCGCGCTCTTCACGACCTGCGGCAGAAACATTTTTCCCGCGCCGAAGAGGTCCCCGACGACATTCATTCCCGCCATCAGCGGTCCCTCGATGACAGCAAGCGGCTTCGGGAACTTCTGCCGGGCCTCTTCGGTATCGGCCTCGATGAAATCGGTGATGCCGTGCACCAGAGCATGCGTGAGGCGCTCCTCGACGCTCTTTTCGCGCCACGAGAGATCCTTTTCCTTGGATTTGGCTCCACCCTCGCCCTTGAACTTGGGGGCTGCTTCGAGGAGCCGGTCAGTGGCATCCCCACGGCGGTTGAGAACAACATCCTCGCAGAGATCGCGCAGTTCCGCCGGAATATCGTCGTAGAGCGCGAGCTGGCCGGCATTGACGATCCCCATGTCCATGCCGGCCTTGATGGCGTGATAGAGGAAGACCGAGTGCATGGCTTCGCGCACGGGCTCATTGCCGCGGAATGCAAAGGAGAGATTGGATACGCCCCCGGAGATGTGCACGAGCGGCATCTTCTCCTTGATCCGGCGGGCTGCCTCGATAAAGGCGAGGCCGTAACTGTTGTGCTCCTCGATGCCCGTCGCGACCGCGAATATGTTGGGATCAAAAATGATGTCCTCGGGCGGGAAGCCGACCTTCTCGGTCAGGAGTTTATAAGCCCGCTCGCAAATTGCGACCTTGCGCTCGACGGTGTCCGCCTGTCCCTGCTCATCGAAAGCCATGACAACGACGGCGGCGCCGTAGCGCAGGACTTTGCGCGCGTGCTCGAGAAACGGCCCCTCGCCTTCCTTGAGCGAGATCGAGTTGACGATGGCCTTGCCTTGAACGCACTTGAGGCCCGCTTCGATGACGCACCACTTGGAGCTGTCGATCATGATCGGAACCTTGGCGATGTCGGGTTCGGACGCGATGAGATTGAGGAACGTCATCATCGCCTTCTCGGAATCGAGAAGTCCCTCGTCCATGTTGACGTCGATGATCATGGCGCCCGATTCAACCTGCTGGCGCGCGATCGCGAGGGCCGCCTGATAATCGCCCTGCTCGATGAGCTTGCGGAACTTGGCCGAGCCAGTGACGTTTGTGCGCTCGCCGACGTTGATGAATTGCTGAGCTGCTGAACCGGTTGTCATAGTTGTGGCTTTTCCCGTTCAACCATGAACGAATGGCTCGAGGCCGGATAAGCGCATCTTCCGCTCAATCACCGGAATTGGCCGCGGCTTGTACTTCGAAACGTGCTCGGCAATGTGCCGGATGTGGTCGGGTGTCGAGCCGCAGCAGCCGCCGATGATGTTTAGGATTCCGTCCTCGGCCCAGGGCTCGACCTTGCAGGCCATCTCGTGCGGACCCTCGTCGTACTCCCCCATGGCGTTCGGGAGTCCGGCGTTCGGATAGGCCGAGATCCTTGTGTCGGCGACGTGGCTCAGATCGGCGAGGTAGGGGCGCATCAGCTCGGCGCCCAGCGCGCAATTGAGCCCGATCGAGAACGGTTTTAAATGGCGCATCGAATACCAGAAAGCCTCCGCCGTCTGCCCTGAGAGCGTGCGCCCCGAGCGGTCGGTGATAGTACCCGAAATCATGATTGGAAGTTCGAGATCCATTTCCTCGAAGACCTCGAGGGTGGCGAAGCCCGCCGCTTTGGCGTTCAGCGTATCGAATATGGTCTCGATAAGAATGATATCCGAACCGCCCTCGACAAGGCCGCGGACCTGTTCCCTGTAGGCATCGCGCAACTCGTCAAAACTGACGTTGCGGAAACCGGGATCGTTGACGTTGGGCGAGATGGAGGCCGTGCGGTTGGTCGGCCCCACGGCGCCAGCAACAAATCGCGGCTTCGAGCGGTTCTCCTTCGTAAACTTGTCGGCGGCTGCCCGCGCCAGCCTAGCCGCCGTCACGTTGATCTCATATGAAAGTGCTTCCATACCGTAATCGGCCATGGAGATGCGCTGGGCGTTGAAGGTGTTCGTTTCGATGATGTCTGCGCCGGCCGCCAGATATTGCTCGTGGATATCCTGGATGACCTTCGGCTGCGTCAGCACCAGAAGGTCGTTATTGCCTTTCACATCGCGTGGCCAATCCTTGAAGCGCGCACCGCGATAGCCCGCTTCATCGAGCTTGTGGCGCTGGATCATGGTGCCCATGGCACCATCGATGATGAGGATGCGTTCAGCTGCAGCCTTTTCGAGGGCCTTGTAACTCGGAAGTCTGTTCATTTTCGACCTTATGAATTGACGGCCTTGCGGCTCTCGAGCGGGGCTGTTTTCAGTGGGCGAAGCCCGAGAAGATGACAGATGGCGTAAACGAGATCGGCCCGGTTCAGCGTGTAGAAGTGGAAGGTCTTGATGCCCTCGTCGACGAGGTCCATCACCTGCTCGGTCGCGACCGCTGCGGCGACGAGGTGGGTCGTTGACGGGTCGTCCTCAAGGCCTTCAAATCGGCGGGCCAGCCAGGCGGGAACGCTGGCGCCTGCCCGGACGGCGAAGCCGGCGACCTGGCGGAAATTGTGGATGGGGACGATACCGGGAGTTATCGGCACCCAGATGCCGGCAGCGCGCGCCCGCTCCAGAAAGCGAAGGTAGTGCGCATTGTCGAATCCGAACTGAGTAATAATCCGGTCCGCGCCTGCATCGACTTTTGCCTTGAGATTGTCGAGGTCAGCAGCATGAGATGGGCTCTCGGGATGCTTCTCGGGATAGCCTCCGACCGAGACCTCGAAGTTGGCAATCCTCTTCAGCCCGTCGACAAGATCGGCAGCATTTTTGTATCCCCCCGGATGGGGCACGTACTTGGCGCCGACACCGCTGGCGGGATCGCCTCGCAGCGCTACGATATGGCGGACGCCCGCCTCGTAATAGGCTCGCGCGACATGATCCACCTCCTCACGAGTTGCATCGACGCAGGTCAGATGGGCGGCCGGTCGTAGCGCTGTTTCCCTGATGATGCGGGAAACGGTGGCGTGTGTGCGTTCGCGTGTCGAGCCGCCGGCGCCATAGGTAACAGATACGAACTCGGGCGCGAGGGGAGCAAGGCGCTTGATGGATGCCCACAGGGCCTCTTCCATCTTCTCGGTCTTGGGAGGAAAGAATTCGAATGAGACGGCAATGTCGCCCGAGCCCAGTAGCCGGCTCTTGCGTTCCCGGGTTTCCCGCGTCATATACGGCTCCTTTCGAGGGCTTTGGACTTTGAACCCTGCGGACGGGACGGTGCCGCCTCTGCCCGCTCGGCGAGCCAAATGGAAACGGTGAGCTTCTCCTCATCGGTCTTTGCATTAGGTGTGAGGTGGCGGATGGCGCGCGCCTTGAGACCTGCCTCCTCGATCCAGCCTGAAACGAGATTCTCCGGAAATCCCAAGCGCTCGTGCGCGAAGTCCTTGCGCAGGAATTCGCAATCGTGCGGTGCGAAGTCGACGATCAAAAGCCGTCCTCCGGGAGCCAGTACACGACCCGCCTCAGCGATCGCCCGCTGCGGTTCCGAGAGATAATGCAGCACCTGGTGCATCACGATTGCATCGGCTGAATGATCGGCAAGAGCGAGCTCATAGATGTCGCCGTGCCGAACTTGAGCGTGCGCGAGGCCCGACTTGGCGAGACGCGCACGGGCCAGCGAAAGCATCGAGTTGTTGACGTCGAGGCCGATGCCGCGATCATAGAGTCCTGCGAAAAGCTCGAGAATACGGCCCGTTCCGGTTCCCAGGTCGACGAACATCTGAAAGGGACCGGCCCCCATAATGTCGAGCATGGCCGCCTCAACATCACGCTCAGCGACATACAAGGAGCGGATGCGATCCCAATCCTCCGCATGGTCTTGAAAGTAGCTCTGTGCGCTCTGCTCGCGCTCGCGTTTCAGGGATTCGCTGCGTTCCCGGTCCCGCTGCAGGGTGGGATCGTTCGTGTCCACCGACTTGAGGAGCCCCAGCGTCAACCGGCCCCCGTCGGTGCGATCGGAGACGTGGAAGTACACCCAGCTTCCGTCCCGGAACCTTTCGACGAGCCCGGCTTCTGCCAGGAGCTTCAAGTGACGGCTGATACGCGGCTGGCTCTGGCCCAGGATGAGGGTGAGGTCTTTGACGTTAAGCTCTCCCGCGGCAAGCAGCATGAGAATGCGCAACCGCGTCGGCTCCGCAGCCGCCTTAAGGGCCGTGACGAGATTCGTGGTATCGAGAGACGTCATGGCCGAACTAGATATAAAGATATCTTTATGTGTCAAGTCAAATATATTGAAATGCCCTCAAACGGACAGGATGAGACGGTCCTTTACCCGCCGGTAAGCCTGTTTGCGTAAGTTAACCCTTCACTCCCGCACTTCGTTCGGCATCTCGAGAGCAGGTATGAGTCCTCCAGTCGTTCAATCCAGTATTTTCGCCAGTCTTCCCCCGCAACTCCCCTTGAGATTCGAGCAAAAGACCGCCATTGCCGGTCCGATGATCATGCTCATGATCTTGGTCCCGGCCGCCGGCGCACTTCTGGCGCCGTTCCTGTTGCTGGCGAAGAGCCTTCTCCTGGACCCTGAAATGCGGGCCAATCTTACGGCCCATCCGGGAACTTCGGCACAACTGGGGCTCGCCTTCATTTTCTGGTGCGCCCTCTTTGCGTGGCCCATCAACCGCATAGCGGGTCAGTTCGGCCGCTCACGATATGTCGAAATTGAAGGCGGCACCGTCCGCGTTACGGATCGATCTCTTTTGAGCGCAACAAACTGGCAGCTGCCGATCTCCGACTACGTGGGCGTCGCACATCGCATTCGCTCGAGCCTTTCAGGCGTGCGGCATGAACTCGTGCTCGAGCACTCGGACGAGCGGCGCAGTATTGTGCTGGCCATGCAGCCGCGGATCGCAGAAAGCGAAATCGCGGTGGCGCGCAACCTTTTCTCGGCGAGTCTGTCGCCGGCGCTGGACCTCTACCACAGGCTCGAAGACGCCTATAATGTTGGCGGCACAGAGCAATTTCCCCCAACTCAGAGGCATGCGGCATAGACTGCGGCGGACGACTGTACTGTTCCGACGGACAGCATACTTGAGCGACACGGCTCAGTGCTGATAGAAGGGAAAAAACGACGTGTGTTTGGGCGTGGACTTGGCCAAAGTTGTGCCGCGGTCGCGGCTCATGGTGCCCGTCAAAGCATAACCAGGAGCTTCAGGTTAATGGCGAAACCGTTCGGAGTCGTGCTGCAGCGGCCTCAACGGCCGGCACTCGCGCTGAGAGCCGTTCTGGCTTTGTTTGTTTTAAGTGTATCGATGGTCCTGCCCGCACGCGCGGAAACGCCGGCGGCCTATATGCAGCGGGTTGCCAATGAACTCATGGCCGCCGCGCGCACGGGTTCTGCAAGCGCGATAGCTGCGGTTGTGCGCGCCCATGCGGACCTGCCTTCGATCGGTCTTACCGCGCTCGGCTCCTACGCGGCGCGCCTGCCCAAGGCGGATCGGCCGATCTACTATAACGGGCTTGCCAACTTCATTGCCCGCTATGGTGCAACCGAGGCCCCCAAATATCCCGTCGCACGGGCGACGATGGTGGGGCAGTCGGCGGCCAACAGCGTCACTTCCTATGTAGACAGCCGCGTGACGTTGCGAAGCGGCGAAACCTATGACGTGCGCTGGATCATCAATAAGCGCGGCGATACCTATAAGGTCCGCGATGCCGAGGTGATCGGGTTCCGGATGACATCGTTTCTCGATACCCTGTTCCAGAACTATATAGGTGAAAATGGCGGCAACCCGAGGGCGCTCGTCATTGCGCTGAACCGCTAACCGGTCGGCGCTCCCGTCCGGCGCGCTTGCCGCGTCATTAATTACTTCCGCTCGAAGCGCTTGAACTTAATTCGGTGTGGTTCAACGGCCGCCTCGCCCAGACGACGCTTCTTGTCGGCTTCGTATTCCTCGAAGTTGCCTTCGAACCATTCGACATGGCTATCCCCTTCGAAGGCCAGGATGTGCGTCGCCAGGCGGTCGAGGAAGAATCGATCGTGCGAAATCACTACCGCGCACCCCGGAAAATCTTCGAGCGCTGCTTCGAGCGCGCCTAGGGTTTCCGTGTCGAGGTCGTTCGTCGGCTCGTCGAGAAGCAGCAGGTTGCCGCCTTCTTTCAACATTTTTGCGAGGTGCACACGATTGCGCTCTCCGCCCGACAGCATTTCGACCTTCTTCTGCTGATCGGCCCCCTTGAAGTTGAACCATCCGCAGTAAGCGCGGGAATTCACCTCCTTCTTGTCGCCGAGCTTCATGATGTCGTTGCCGCCGGAGATTTCCTCCCACACCGTCTTTTTGCCGTCGAGGTGATCGCGACTTTGGTCGACGTAGGAGAGTTTCACCGTGTCGCCCAGCCGAATGCTTCCGGCATCTGGCTTTTCCTGGCCGGTCAGCATTCGGAAGAGCGTTGTCTTTCCGGCGCCGTTGGGCCCGATGACGCCAACGATTCCACCCGGAGGCAGTTTGAAGGAGAGATTGTCGATGAGAAGGCGGTTACCGTACGCCTTCGAGAGATTTTCAACCTCGATCACGACGCCGCCGAGACGCGGCGCCGGCGCCAGCTGGATCGTGGCACGCCCCGTCTGCTCCCGGCCCGCCTCCTCATGCAGCTTCTCGTAGGCGCTAATGCGCGCC
>CAZSNH010000039.1:0-12412 GCA_964607855.1 uncultured Hyphomicrobium sp.
TTGAACACGATGTGTGCGAAAATTTCCCAACTTTATCTGAGCGTGACCGGCAGGTGAAAACATGCTAACTAGCCTCTCGCCGAGGGGAAAAAAATTGCAGAGCATTGAGGGGGAAGCTGATTGTCAGTGTACCTATTGCTGCGCCTAGTCCGTCACTCGGTGGGTCTCTGTTGTAGGAAAAGTGCGTATGTTGCCAACTTTCAAGAAAGCGGACACTGAGCCGCCCCGTATGCCCCCGCTCCCGACGACCGCGCCGTCAAGCCAACTCGGCTTGCGTCCACCCGCCTCACCATTGCGCCCCATGGATCGCGGGGCACCTTCCGTCATCGGTCCTGATCTCGTCATCAACGGGAACCTCGTCTCGCGCGGCGAAATCCAGGTCGATGGCGAAGTGCAGGGCGATATTCATGGATCGCACGTCGTGGTCGGCGAGCGGGCACGAATCACAGGCGGCATCGTTGCAGAGGAGGTCGTCGTGCGTGGGCACGTGTTGGGTTCGGTGCGCGGTAAAAGGGTCCTCTTGCAGACTTCGAGCCACGTCGAAGGCGACATTTATCACAACACACTCGCCATCGAGCAGGGCGCCTTCTTTGAAGGAAAATCCCGTCGCACGGACGATCCTCTCGCCGGAGACACAACAGCGCAACGCCAGTTCCCGGTCCCGGGCACTCCAGGCCCCAACGGCTAGCGATGGCGAGGCGGGGGATCAACCTCCCTCGCCGCGTGTTCCAATAATGCGCTCGATCTGCGAGGAGAGGTCATCGCGTGAGCGCTGTACGGAGCGAATGAGCTCTGCCCGGCGTTTCCAGGTCTGCTGGTGGGCACGCTCTTCCTTCCGGTCCAATTCCACCAAGTCGTCGGCGTGCGTCTCAATCGCAGAGAGAAGCTGCCCGCAGCGTTCCGACATGATGAACGCGTAAAGCGCCTCGGTTTTTTCCGCCCGCGCTTCGTTGCTAAGCCTCAGGGCATGTGTCTGCAGGACGTGGCGGCGCAGAAGTGCGGCCAGAACAACGACGCGCTGCGGAGAAATGATCAACACGCCGTCTTGACTATGGAGCTCCTTGACGCCAGCCGGGAATACGCGGCTCGCCAGAACCGCGTGATCGGCATTGGCATCCATCTGATCCTGGCGGAGCTTGCTTACATATTCGTTGCGCCAGGCATTCCTGTTCTTGGCATCGTAGACGATGCGTCCGCAAAAGATACCCGCTTGATGAATGTCGTGCACGATGTCGGCACCCGACAGACCCTTTTCGACACGGCTGATACGATCTTCCGGAAACTCGGATTTCAGGGCCTCGAAGAGATCAACTTCCGCGCCCTCGCCCAATTCCTGAGCCGTTTTGTTTTCGAGCTGGCGCTGAAGCTCCATGATCTTCGACTGGAATTTTTGCCGCTCCTCGAACGCCTTTGTCTGCTCGGCTTGAATGGCCGCAATCCGTTCCTTCTCGAGCGCGAGCTTGATCTCGCCTTCGCGGGCCTTCAGCGTCTCCTCAAGGGAGGCCTTGAGGGCAGCAATCTCGCTGCTGGCCGCGAGGCGGGCTGCTTCGGCCTCAGCAATTCTCCCGGATGCGGCTTGCTCGGCGGCGGCTCGGGCTTCCATCCGCGCCGCCTCGATTTCGGCTTTCGCCCTCAGTTCGGCATCCCGCTTCTCCTTTGCGTGCTGCTCTGCGAGCCGCGACGTCATCTCGCGCAGCAGCTCCTGCTCGCGCGCCTCGATGCGCCGCTCGATCTCCTCGCGCTTCGCATTGGGAATGGGTTGATCGCACCACGGGCAGTGGTCGCCGGACAGGTGGGAATGCAGCTCGGGCGAATGAAGATGGTTCAGAGTATACGCACTCATGATTTTCAATCCTGATCGTTCGAAAGCCACCGGCACGCTCAGCCGGGGCGCGGATCCTTCTCCAATCCGGCAGACGCCGATTCGGGCCCCACCGTCGAGAGCCCCCGCTTGGGCGATGCCGCGGGGGGCGGCGACGAGCGATCCCCATGGGCGCCGTGGCTCCAGATTCTTCGGACAAATCATCTCCGTGCAAATTTGTTCCTTTTTTGTTCGATGCATCGGTTGGAATGCGGACGATCTGTGGATAACCCTCGGGCAGCGTCTTCCCTTTCCTCGCGGAGCGCGTTGTGAGCAACTGATTCGCTGACCAAATTTCTCGAACACGGGATTGCTGACCCCGCGTTCTCATTTGTTCCAAACGCTTGAGAAAATGCAGTGATTGCAGATGCTGAAACGATTGTGATCGGAGCCGGTGTGGTGGGGCTTGCGATCGCAAGGGCTCTAGCTGCCGAGGGCAGGCGCGTTCTCACCCTTGAACGACATGCCCGATCTGCAAGCGAGGTCTCGCAGCGCTCGAGCGAAGTTATCCATGCGGGACTCTACTACCCGCCGGGCAGCCTCAAGGCGCGGCTCTGCCGCGAGGGGCAGGCCCTTTTCTATGACTTTGCGGCTGAGAGTGGTGTGCCCGTTAAGCGATACGGCAAGCTCATCGTCGCGGCCGATGAAAGCGACATGGAGAAGCTTGCTGCGATCCACGCCACGGCGCGCGCCAATGGAGTAGAAGATCTGCGCCGCCTGTCCGCCCAAGACGCGGCAAATCTCGAGCCGGCTCTAACATGTCGCGCGGCCTTGTTCTCTCCATCAACGGGCGTCATGGATAGCGCAGCTTACGCTGTTGCTCTCGAAGGCGCAGCCATGGCCTCAGGAGCCGAGATTGTCTTTAACGCCACTGCGAGCGCACTGCGCCTTGAGAACAATGGCTTCTTCGCCGTTGACGTCGAGAGTGCCGGCACCCGCACGACGCTTCTGAGCCGTTCTCTCGTCATAGCGGCAGGACTTCATTCGTCGGCGCTTGGACGTTTTCTGCAATATCGCGATGGCTACGCGGTGCCGGAAACCTATTTTGCCAAGGGTCACTATTTCACCTTGCGGGGGCGGGCACCGTTTGAGCATCTCATCTACCCGCTGCCTTCGGGTGGAGGACTTGGCATTCACCTTACCCTGGATGTCCAAGGTGCTGCGCGATTTGGCCCCGACATTGAATGGCGCAACGCCGTTTCCTACGATTTCGACGACAGGGATGGATGCCGCCGCGAAGTCTTTGAAACCGCCATCCGGCGATTCTGGCCGGATCTGCCGGACGACGCGCTCGTGCCCGGCTCGACCGGGGTTCGGCCGAAATTATCGCGCCAAGGCGAGCCCGCTGCCGATTTTGCCATCCACTCTGAGGCGGAGCACGGAGTTCAGGGGCTCATTGCACTTTATGGGATAGATAGCCCGGGTCTCACTTCGAGCCTGGCAATCGGTCGATACGTCGCAAAGCTGCTGCCGAGTCCCTGAGGCAGCAACTATGCTTTCTTTTCCCAGCGTCCAGCTTCATTCTGCCGCCAATAGGTGACCGAGCATCCGGCGTCTTTCGCCTTTCGCCATTCTTCGCGCGCGCGACCCGTGGCCTCCTCGTCGCGGCCATCGAAAATATAAATCAACCGCACCCATCCGTCGAAATGCGGGGCCTCTGCTCCGTCCACAAGAAAACGCACCTTGGCGCCATTCGGCGTCTCTGCGCTCGTCGTGAGATAAATGGGCTGCTGCTCGACGAAGCCGTCCTTGCGCATGCCATGGGGCAGGAAGCTCTCCTCGGAATACGTCCAGAGAGCCGTATCCAATGCTTCCAGCCGTTCCTCGCTTCCTGATTGCACGACGGCCCGCCAGCCACGCTCCAAAGTTTTGTCGAGCAGGTTCGGCAAGACCTGTTCGAGCGATTGGCGCTCTAAATGATAGAACAAAACTTCAACCGCCATGGGGCCGTGTCTCGCTTGCATGTTGGTCTTCAAAGCTTACCACTTGAAAACGGAATCCCACCCTACTAAATCTGACGGTCCGGTGCGGCGCCATTCACATGGGTGACGCCCGTGCGGGCGGTGCAGCGAGATGGCATCTTCGGGTTCGCCGTTTTGCTCCCGCCCGCTGCGCCTTCAGCCTCCGCGATCGATGCCTACTTGCGCAAATTCGAGCTGTGATATTTGCGCGGAATTTCTCCGGCATTGGCCAGTGCATCGATGCAGTGCGGTGAAAGATTACCGCCTGCCGAGCGCATGCACGCCTTGATCTGCGGCGTATCCATTTTGTAGGACGGACAGAACTTGTAATAGTCGCTCTTACATGCGGCTTTGACAGCCGGGGGATGCGCGCTTGCCTCTCCCGCGGCGACGGTAAAGACCGCCAACCCCAAACAGCAAAGAAAGATCCCCCCGCGCGCTGCGCCTGCCGGCCTTCGCGTCAACCCTGACATCACGAGTATTATTCGCTCCACCTGAATTCCCGGGAGTTTCGTTTCACTTCCCTGATGCGTGACCGGACGGGGGAAGAATATCTGCTGGTTGTGCTCAATACCCGATCATGGTGCGAATTATTGAGGGCCATGTTGTGAAGATGCAGGCGCTTCCATGGCAGAACCTGCAAACACCAGAGGCCGCGCTATCCCTTCTTGGAACAACGCGGCCTCGCATTTATGCATGTCAGACGAAAAAATGCCGGCAGACCCGCTGATTACTTCTTCCGATTTCGGCTGTGGTACTTCATCGAGATCTCACCTGAGTCTGCGAGCGCATCGATGCAGCGGGTCGAAAGGTTGCCGCCGGCACTGCGCATGCAGGCGCGGAGTTCGGAAGTCCCAACCTCATAGCTTGGACAAAAGCGCTTGAAATCGGACTTGCAGGCCGACGTGACTTTGGCGCTGTAGGCAGCAGCAGCACCCGTCATCGCCATTGCGCCTGCACTTGCTAAGGCAGCCAAAGCGAGTAGACGGAAGGCGCGGGCAAAACATACTTGCAGTGCTTTCGATAGGCTCATTGATCTTGTTCCTTCATCGGGGTCGCGTCGAACGGATGCGGACTGACCCGCTGCGACCCCACCAACTTGATCTTCTTCCGGCGCTGAACGCCCTGAGATGGTGCCAATTCCGGTGGATTTATGACTTCCGAACGCCCTTTTCAAAGGGATTGTCGCTCTTGCGCAGCCCGATCCTGATGGGAACGCCCGGCAAATCGAACGTCTCTCGGAGGCTATTTTCCAGATATTTCAAATAGGATTTCGGCATGTCCTGAGGCTTTGAGCAGAAGGCAACGAATGAGGGTGGGCGCGTTGAATGCTGCGTCATGTAGCGGAGCTTGATGCGGCGGCCCGCCGCGGCCGGCGGCGCGTGCCGCGATACGGCCTCCTCGAGCCAGCGATTGAGTGCCGAAGTCGAAATACGCTTGTTCCAGACTTCAGCCGCCTCGAAGACCGCTGTCATAAGCTTGTCGAGGCCCTTCTCGGCGAGCGCGGAAACAGGAATCACGCCAACCCCATGAATTTGCGCCAGCGACATGTTCACGAGTTCCCGAATCTCGCGCAGACGCTTCTGCTTGTCCTCGACGAGATCCCACTTGTTGACGGCTATCACGATGGCGCGGCCCTCTTCGCTTACAAGATCGCCAATGGTGAGATCCTGGTGCTCGAGCGGGCGCTCGGCATCGATGAGGAGCACCACCACCTCCGCGAACCGGATGGCGCGCACCGCATCCGTATTCGAGAGCTTTTCGGCAAGCTCCGTCACTTTGGCTTTGCGCCGCAAACCCGCCGTGTCGAAGAGGCGGACCGGCCGCCCCTGCCAATTGAAATCCGTTGAAACGGCGTCTCGCGTCAATCCGGGCTCCGGACCGGTGATCATGCGATCCTCGCCGAGAAGAGCATTGACGAGCGTCGACTTGCCGGCGTTCGGACGTCCGACAATAGCGACGCGCAAGGGACGCGCCGTCACGGCCTCTTCGTCCGCTGCTTCTGAAGCCTCTTCCAGTGCCGCCGCCTTCCGCGACTTTCGGGGTGCTTCTTTTGCTTTCAATCCGAGCGCGGCCAGGATATCGCGCTCGAGCTCGCCTAAGCCTTCCCCGTGCTCGGCAGAAATTGCTACAGGCTCTCCCAACCCGAATTTGAAGGCCTCATAAAAACCGGCATCTCCGCTCCGGCCCTCGCATTTGTTGGCAACGAGCACAACAGGCCTGCCGGAAGCGCGTACGATGCGCGCAAACGTCTCATCAGCTGGCGTCACGCCTTGCCGGGCATCCATGAGGAAGAGAACAAGGTTTGCGGAGGCAAGAGCTGCCTCGCTTTGCTTGCGCATGCGGGCCGCGATCGAGCCCGAGCGCGCCTCCTCGAGGCCAGCGGTGTCGACGATCCTCACCGCATGCCCGCCGATGATAGCCTCTCCCTCCCGCCGGTCCCGCGTTAGCCCCGGCACGTCGGAAACGAGGGCCGCGCGGGTGCCCGTCAGACGGTTGTAGAGCGTCGACTTGCCAACGTTCGGCCGGCCAATGATGGCGATTGTTGGAGTTTGCGACATGGTATCGGGGGCTATGGCATGGAGGGGGCTTATGCCTGAAATGTGTCGGCAAGGGAATGCCTCAGACCGTCACTCGCTCTCCAGCGCTGCTAACTTGGCTGACTGCTACCTGCAGCCCAATCAATTGAAAGCGATGAGCTTGGCGTTGTCGGTGAGGACGTACATCCGGCCCTGGGCGACAATCGGCGGCACGTAGACCGCATTTCCGAGTTCTTGCTGAGTGGAGAGGCGTCCCGTCGAGGCATCGACGCCGGCAAGCGTCCCCGACTGGGACACCAGCCAAAGTGTATTCCCGGCCAGCGTCGGTCCCGACCAAACCGTGCTGCCCGGCAGTTTCGTCGTCCAAATGACCTTGCCGTCCCGCCGGCTGATGGCAAGCAATTGACCCGATGTATCGACGACGTAAACGAGGTCACCGGCAACCCAGGGCGTCTGCGTGCTTGGAACATTGATCGACCAAAGGCGCTGGCCGGTGGACGCCTGCGTCGCGATCATGCGCCCGGCATTGCCCACTGCAAATACGGTGCCGCCCTCTATCGCGGGACGCGCGGCATCGCTCATGGACGAAAGCTGAGATGTTGAACGCGTGCGCGCCAGACTTTCGGTCCAGACCGGCGAGCCATCAGAGATTTTGAGTGCGATAAGATCTCCCGAAGGGAACGGGGCCACCGCGATATCGCCATCGACGGCGGGCGATACGTTCATGACGCGGCTTGCCTGTTGAGGCAATCCCTGTGTGGCCCAGATCTCCGCGCCATCGGTTGCTGAGAGGCAGAAGAATTTGCCCTCGTTGGTGATGACGAAAACCCTGTCCTGAGCGGCCGTCGGAGCAGCACGAATGGGCACTCCGAGATTCTTTTCCCAAAGGCGTTTGCCGGAGGCGGGATCGAGCGCAACGACGGCGCCATATCCGCTGACACCGATAATGCGGCCTGCGTCGGCGGCAAGCCCGCCGCCGTACCCCCCTCCACTGCTATCGCCGCCAAGCGAAAAGAGATCGCTGGCGCTGAAAGACTTCTGCTTCTCCGGGGCCGTTGGCTTCAAGGAAGCCCGCCAGATCGCCGAACCACCCGAGGTCGAGAATGCCGAGACCGTACCATCCGCATCGAGCACGTAGACGCGCCCGTCATAGACGATCGGGCTTGCCATCAGGCGGCCGGACTTACTAGAGCCCGTACCGGCGTCCGCGCTCCAGTCCTGATGTACGCCGTTAAGAGCCAGATGCCCCGGTGCATTGTTGGCCTCGCCCCCAGGCTGCGCCCACGTCTCGTTGACGCGTGGCTCGGGGATGGAAATCGACGCCGAACCGTCCGCCAGCTCGCCAGGAATTTTTTCGGTCGTCGGAAGAACCGGAATGCGCTTTCCCGGCAACGGCCGCTGCTTTTCCTTGAACGGATTGAGGTCGCCAACCTTGGGCAGGCTCGGCAAGCTGCCACCGCAGCCGGCGAGCAGAATACCCGCGGCAAGCGCGCAAATCATGCCGAAGGGTTGCAACCTCATGCGAGCCATCGCGGCTCTCCTGTTATCTATTTTTCCGGCGCAACGGTTGGCGCGCCGGCTGCTGAACTGGTCGTCTCGCCCGATGCCGCGCCAGCAGGCGCAGGTGCCGGGGCAGGCGCATCGGCAGCTTTACTCATCGCGGCTGAAGTAATGCTGCCCATCATGACACGCGCTCGATCCGCGATATTCTGAGGCGCCTTCCGATCGGCGAGAATGGCCTCGAAGGCCTTCGCAGCCTCATCGGTCTTGCCCGCTTTCAGGGCGGCGAGACCGATCAGCTCTCGGGCACTGTGACGCCATGGATTGCCCTCCGAAGCCAATTCGGTGAGGCGATTCTGGATGTCGGTAAAGTCGGCCTCACCGAGTTTTAGGCTGGCAATTTGCAGCTGGATGAAACCCTTGAGGATCGGATCAGAGCCTGCCTCCTGCTCGGCCTTCTCCAAAATCGCCAATGCTTCCTTGGGCTTGTTTGCCGTAATGTCGGCCCCGGCCTTCTGCAGCAAGGCAAGGGCAGAGTAGCCTGCGTGCCCGCTGGCAATGAGTTCATCAAACGCTTTGAGCGCTTCGTCCGTTTTGCCGCTCGCAAGCAGGGAACGTGCTTCGTTGTACTTCTTGCCGCCCGCTTGCGAAAATTCGATCTGGCGCGCTTCCCATACCTTGTATCCGCCGACGAGCGCTACGAAGGCCACCGCCAAAGCAAGAATATACGTGCCGTAGCGTTCCCATAACTTCGCAAGCTGCTCGCGGCGCAGCTCTTCGTCGACCTCGCGCAACAGACTGTCGTTATTATCTGCCATAGAGCCCCTGCCCCGATCCCTTCAGCCAAATTCCACTTATTCTCACTGCTCCGTCCCGGCTTCGCGTTTGAGAAGCGGGCGCCAAGCCGGCCATCCAAGAAAACCCGGAAAACGAGCCGCTCGGGCCACTGATAGCGGACCTCGCACTGAAGGCAAACGGTCAAACCGCCTCCATGGCAGAAAATTCCCGCCAATTCGGCCTTTTAACCCAACTTAGTTGCTTGTTGTTTTCGGCTTTTTCGTGTCTCGCACCGGATTGGATGAGGTCTTCTCGCGCGCGCTATCTTTCATGGCATAGGTGTGCTCGGGGGCCGGGAACGCCTTGGTTCGCACGTCGTGCGCATAGTCCCGGATGGCCCCCTCGATGGCCTGGCCGATGCGGCCGAACTCCTTGACGAACTTCGGTACCCGAGGCGAGAGACCCAGCATGTCTTCCATAACGAGAATCTGACCGTCGCAAGAGGCAGAAGCACCAATTCCGATCGTCGGAATGGGAATGGATCGCGTGATCTTCGCGGCCAGCGGTTCAGCAATAGCTTCGAGCACGACCGCGAAGGCACCGGCTTCCGTCACGAGTCGCGCATCCTCCTCGATCGCGGCCCACTGGTTCTTGTCGCGGCCCTGGGCTTTGAAGCCGCCTATGACGTTGATCGATTGCGGATTGAGCCCGATATGGGCCATCACCGGAATACCCCGATCAACCAGAAACCGGATGGTTTCGGCCATGCGCCGGCCGCCTTCGAGTTTAACGGCACCGCAGTCGGTCTCCTTCATCACGCGCGCCGCATTACGAAACGCGACCGATGGACTTTCTTCGTAAGTGCCAAACGGCATGTCGACCACAACGAGAGCCCGCTTGGCACCGCGCACGACGGCTCGCCCATGCATGATCATGAGTTCGAGCGGCACCGGTACCGTCGTCTCATAACCGTGCATGACCATGCCGAGACTATCGCCGACTAAGAGGAAGTCGCAGTACTTATCCGCGATCGCCGCCGTGTGCGCGTGATAAGAGGTCAGTGAAACGATCGGCGCGACACCTTTCATGGCGGTGATTTCGGGCGCCATGCGCCGCTTGGTCGATAGCTCGATGGACATGGTGTCTTATGCTCACTCCAGATGGGCCAGAACGGGGCCTGAGCGAGGAAACTCCGGGATTTCGGCCCGGCTACCCCGCACGATGCCTGAACTTGCGTTGAGAATAAGCAACACCCTTGGAAAAGCATAGGAAAATGGCATCTGGTTCAGATTGCAACAACACCTCATGCTCTGATAACCAAGAATTAGCGGTATACGGCTAAAGATCGAGGCGTTTCGCGGGTGCACGGTGCACCAGTCGTTTGGCGTGGCGAGTAGAGATATAGGTTGCTGCTGTGCGTAAGATTCAGAGATCCTCGTTCGATGTGTGTATAGCGTCTGCGTCCCGGGTTGCGCTCTCTCTATGCTCGGCTGCCCTCGCTCTTGCTGTGTTCATTCCGGCAGCTGATGCTGCCAGCAAGAAGCCATACCAGCGGTATTCTCCGCCTCAAACTGGCGGCGGCATCTTCGGCAGTTTCGACGACTTCACCCAGCCCAAATCTTACCGCGTCTACGGCGTTGCCAAACCGCGCCCTCAGCGCGCTCAACCGTCTGAAAAGTCGAAGACCGACAAACAGGCTGAAGTTGCAGCCGCAAAACCGATCAAAGGTCCGTTGGTCTTGACCGTTTCGCTCGCTCAGCAGCGTGTCACCGTTCACGACATCGACGGTCCGATAGCCGAGGCCCCAATTTCCTCGGGCCAACCTGCTTTCCCCACTCTGACCGGCGTCTTCTCGATTCTGGAGAAGAGCGTCGTCCACCACTCAAACCTTTACGACGGCGCACCGATGCCGAACATGCAGCGCCTGACCTGGTCGGGCACTGCCATGCACGCGGGCCATCTTCCCGGCTATCCGGCGTCTCACGGCTGCATCCGCCTGCCTTACAATTTTTCGAAAAAGCTTTATGGCATGACCAAGCTCGGCACGCGCGTCATCGTCACTCGTGATGCGCTCTCGCCTGCCCCCATCAAGCATGCCAACCTCATTACGCCACTGCCGCCCGAGACCGATCTCGTGTCGACGGGGGCTCTCGGCGAAAAAGCGGGGTCGCCTGCAACCCCCACAAAGGTCGCAGAGAACGTTGATTACGAGTCGGTGCGCTCACTTTCGCTCATTTCGCCGGCGGCAGCGGCCGAAACGCCGCTCACCGATGTGCCTGCCGTGAACAATGCACGATCGCAATATCGGGCGGCCCGGGCCGCGGAGCTCGCAAAACTCGAGGCCGATCTCAAGGCGGCCGAAGCGGAGAAGACGGAAGCCGAAGCACTCGCCAAACGCGCGGCGGCTTACGTTGAATCAGCAAAGGCAGAAGCCGCGAAGGCGCGCGCCGAGGCCGAGCGGCGCATCGAACAGTCGAAGAAGCTCGATCAGGCCTGGCTGCAAAGTAACCGGGCGCTCGAAGCACATGCCCGGAAATTCAGCGGCGCGCCTCAACCCACTGGCGAAATCATGCAGAAGGCCATCGCCAACGAAATGGAACTCGAGGCGAAGACGGCGGCGTTGGCAGATGAGGCCCAAGTTGCCAGGCTCGACGCTGAGCGAGCCGAGATCGCACGCTCCGCTGCCGAATCGAACATCCTCGTCGCCGTGAAGGCCGCAAAATCAAGCGGTGTCCGTCTGACCAAGGCCAACTCCGCCATCAGATCTGCGAATGCCGCGCTCGAGTCGTTCCGTAAGGCCCAGTCGCTGCGCAAGCACCCCGTCTCGGTCTTCATCAGCCGTTCCACGAAGCGTCTTTATGTTCGTCAAGCCTACGAACCAATCTTCGATGTACCCGTAACCATCGACGAACCCGACGCCTTGATTGGAACGCATGTCTTCACCGCCCTCGAGTACCTCAATGATGCCAGCGATATGCGCTGGAGCGTGGTCTCCATCCCCACGCCGGCCAACGCAAAGCTCGATAGCAAGGACAAGTCGAAAAAGAACGCGAAGAATGCGCAGAAAGAAGTGAGCGTGCCAATGGCCGTTGTCCCCGGTAGGCCGCCGACGGCGACCTCCGCACTCGACCGCATCACGATTCCGGATGATGCGCGTGAACGCATCGCCGACGTCCTGAAACCTGGCTCGTCCATCATCATCTCGGACTACGGCATCAGCCACCAGACGGGTAAATACACGGACTTCATCATTCTCACCCGCTAGCTTGTGCAGGATCGCATCGCAGAGAACGCCGCGGGCACGCGGCATGCGCCCCGGCCTGTAGCGTCCAATCGTTATCCTGGCAGCCGTGGCGAAGTCCTCTCCCCATCGGCGAGGACTTCGACCGCATCGCCGAGCCGGATTGTGCCGGGCTCGAGCACGCAGCATGTGACCCCGCCCCGCCAATCGGGATGCAAGGCCTTGAGAAGTCCCGGATAAGCTTCATCCATACGCCGGCAGGGCTGCGTCGGATACGTCACTTCGAGGAGGACGGGACCAACCCGAAGCACCCCGCCGCGCCCTTTGGGCAGGCCAACGCCTTCGACGAAGAGATTGGCGCGCCGCGCCGTCCACGCGAGATGTTGAGCCGATTGGCCCTGGAGCTCCGCCAGAGCCTTGAGCCAGTCCTCTTTTGCAAGCACAGTGATGGCCCGCTTCGGGAACTTGAGGCCTTTATGATCGCCTGTGAGCCCGGCCTCTAATGTTATGGTGCCAGAAGAGACTTCCTCCA
>CAZSNH010000040.1:0-12094 GCA_964607855.1 uncultured Hyphomicrobium sp.
AGTCCCACCCGAGCCAGCATGGCGCGCGCTTCCCGCAACACATCGGCCCGCGGCAACGCCTTGAGCCCGAACGCGACGTTGTCGAGAATCGAAAGATGCGGGAAGAGGGCGAAGTCCTGGAACATGAGCCCGATACCGCGTTGCTCGGGCGGCACGAAGCGCGTCGGCCCGGCCATTTCGCGTTCATTAATGAGAATGCGCCCCAGCGACGGCTTCTCGATCCCGGCTGCAACGCGTAAGAGTGTGGTCTTTCCACAGCCGGAGGGTCCCAACAGACAAACAACCTCGGCCGGCGCGATCTCCAGGCTGAAGCCTCTGAGCGCTCGCGTCTCGCCATACCAGCGTTCAACGGCATCGAACGTGAGCTTGGCCGCGATCGTTGCCGCGGCGCGCCCGCGCCCGCCCGCGAAGGCTGGGGAGCCCTTCGCTGCCGCGTTCCTGTCGGTCGATTTTGCGGAAACGTTTTTCAAACGCAAACTCAGAGTTTCGCAGGGCAGCCGACACCAGACTTACTCAAGATCCCCCGACTTATCGGCCTCGTCGGCGTCGGGCAAGTCGAGGCTCATTTCACCCTGAACGCCCTCCTGCTCATCGTCGACGGCATCAAGAGGCAGCTCGTCGGGCATAAGAGCGGCCACGTCGGTTGGCTCCGGAACCGTAAAGCCGGGCGGCAGGTTGCCCTCGAGAAGCCCGGCACCCTTAAGTTCCGCCAAGCCTGGTAGATCCTTTATGGTATCGAGCCCGAAATGGGACAGGAACTCCTCGGTCGTGCCATATGTGATGGGCTTGCCGGGCGCGCGCCGGCGCCCGCGCGGGCGCACCCAGCCTGTCTCCATCAGAATGTCGAGCGTGCCGGGTGAAATTGAAACGCCACGGATTTCCTCGATTTCGGCCCGCGTCACGGGCTGGTGGTAGGCAATGATGGCCAGTGTCTCCAAGGCAGCCTTGGAGAGCTTGCGCTCTTCCTTGGTATACCTCTCAAGAAGGTAGGAAAGATCCTCGGCGGTGCGGAACGACCATTTGCCGGCCACACGCGCGAGATTGATGCCGCGGCCGCGGTAATAACCTCGCAGCTCTTCGATGAGCTCGGAAATCGGCGCGCTGCCAGAGGGCAGATGGCTTGCCAACGTCTTTTCATCGAGCGGCGTCGCAGCCGCAAAGAGGACGGCCTCCAGAATACGCAGCTGATCATGCCGGCCGGCGGGGGCCAGCGACGGAGAAGCGCGCCCGGCAACGGGCTCGCTCGCGCTCGATTCGGCGGCCGCAAGCGCCTCGATCTCCTCTTCGGAAAGCTCGGCGGGCTTGGGGCTATTCGGCACGAGTGTCAGCCGTGGCGGTGCCATTTTCGCAACCCTGTTTTTGTCTTTCAAAGTTCCAACCTGCTCAACACCACTAACCCAGTCGTTCCCAGACCGCGCCATCCTCACTCCGTCTCATATAGATTGGCGCGAACGGCGCCTCCTGGCGCAACTCGATAATGCCCTCCCGCGCCATCTCGAGCGTGGCGCCGAACGAGCTCGCAATCGCTGTCCGTTGTTCCTCGCCCTCGGGCAGATACTGCTCGAGAAACATGTCGAGCTGCACCCAGTCTCCAGCGGTTTCGCCAACGAGCCGCTCGAGCCGATCGCGCGCATCCTTGATCGACCAGACTTTGCGCGCCTTGATAACGTGGCTCATTTTGATCATTCGCCGGCGCTGGTCGGCATAGGCCTTGAGGAGATCGTAGATCTGGGCCGTCCACTCCGTCTCGCGGACTGTTCGGACGCCCTCGGGCATTCCACGAGCGAAAACATCCTGACCGAGGCGTTTGCGTGTCATGAGGTCGGCGGCCGCCTTGCGCATGGCCTCGAGACGCATGAGGCGGAACGCAAGGCGTTGTGCCATCTCCTCGGCCGAGGGTTGGCCGTCGTCGGTTTTTTCACGCGGGAGAATGAGACGCGATTTCAAGAATGCGAGCCAAGCCGCCATCACGAGATAGTCGGCGGCCAATTCGAGCTTCAGCATCTGCACTTCGGCAATGTAGGCGAGATACTGGTCGACCAGGGACAAGATGGAGATTTTCGCGAGGTCTACTTTCTGCGTGCGCGCAAGCGCCAGCAACAGATCGAGTGGACCTTCGAAGCCGCCCACATCGACGATGAAGGCTTCCCTCGCCGCCGGCGCGAATTCACCTTCCGGAACGTCCCAGGAGGATCCGGCGTCAGAAGCGGGTTCGGCGTTCTCACTGCTCATCGTGATGTCCGGATACCAGGAACGGGCGTTTCCGTCATTGAAAACTCAAGAATTGCACGAAGCAAACCTTACACTGATTCAGGTGCGGAGGCGTGGCCCGCCAGCACCCCGGAAAGGATGGTTTCCGCCTCCCCTTTATCGTAGGGACGATGGCGGGAAAGATTGCTGAGTGCGCGTTCAAACCTTTCCTTAGCACGCCCGCCAAGTATTGGTACTCCGGCCGCAGCCTGTCGCATTTCCGCGAGATCGCCGTTGCAATGCAGTGCAACATCGGAGCCGGCACGGATGACGGCTTCCGCGCGGGAGCGAATCGTTCCCTTGAGCGCTTTCATCGACAGGTCATCGCTCATAAGAAGGCCGTCAAACCCGATTTCACCGCGGATTACCGATCGGGTGACGATCGGGCTGGTGCTCGCCGGCTCGGCGGCATCGATGCTCGTAAAGACGACGTGCGCCGTCATTGCCAGCGGAATATCCGCCAAAGGCTTGAAGGCCGCAAAATCGGTCGCTGAAAGAACGGACCTCGGGTCAGACACAATCGGGAGATCAAAGTGGCTGTCGGCGCGGGCACGGCCATGACCCGGAATGTGCTTGATGACCGGCAGCACCCCGCCGTCGAGCAATCCATCCGAGACGGATCGACCCAGGGCCGCGATTTGCGCGGGCTCGGTGCCGAAAGCGCGGTCCCCGATGACGGCGTGCGCTCCGGGGACGGGAACATCGAGAACAGGCGCGCAGACTGTGTTGATGCCGAGGTCTCGCAGGTCATCGGCGAGAAGCCGGGCTGCCAGATAGGCCGCACGGCAGGCGCTAGCCGGCGACTGCTGATAGAGCCGGCCGTAGGCTGCTGCGGGCGGAAGGGCACGGCCCAGCGGAGGGCGGAGTCGCTGAACACGCCCTCCCTCCTGATCGATCAGTACCAGGAGGTCGTCCGAGCCCACCCTAGATTTTACGTCCGAGATGAGCGCCCTTATCTGATCAGGGTTCTCGCAATTACGGGTGAACAAGATCAACCCGCATGGTCTGGCGTCGCCGAGGAAGGCTTTCTCCTCGCTTGTCAGTTCGGCTGCGGAAACGCCAGTGATGAGTGCAGCGCGCGTCACGTGGAACCTCTACCCCAGAAAACGGCTATGGAGCCGGCTGCTCTTTGCAGGGCTCCATACCGATCTCTTCCTGCCGTCTGCCTGACGGGATTTAATATGCGGTCACCCAGCAGCTTTCGGTATATCCGGCCGACTTCAGCTGGCCGCAGATCTGGTTAGCAGCCTCGCGCGAGCCGGGCGGGCCCACAAGAAGACGATGATAGATGCCCTTTTCGCCGAGATTGGCTTCCTTCACGTCCGGCATCTTGTTCTGCAAAACAGATGAATATTTCTGCTGCATGTCCGCGAACTGCTTCAAAGCTGTCATGCGGCTCGTGTTGGACGCCGGGACCGACGCCAGAACCGCCACGTAACCAACACTCGTCACGGGGGCGGCCGGAGCGGCGGCGGGTGCCGCAGCAGGTGCGGGAGCGGGCTTCTTGGCGACCGGCGGCTGAACGGCAGCGGTCTGAGCTGGCTTTGCCGGCGCAGCGGGCTCCTCCACCTTCGGAGCAGCCGCAGGCGCTTCAATCGATTGGGTCGTCACGGGAGCAGGAGCTGCCGCCGCGACAACCTGTTTCTGCTGGACCTGCGGCGGCGTAACCACCACCGGAGCATCGGGTGCAGAGGGAGGAGCAGCGGCAAGATCCGACTTCTGAGCGGCAAGCGTCGCTCCGGCCGCCGGGAAGCCCATATCTGCACTCGTTTCGGCCCTTGTCTCGGGAACCGGCGGCTTGATGCTCCCGTCGGGACCGACGGAAAGCGTCGTCACCTTCTTGGCGCCGGAAGTCTCCGCCTCAGCCGGCGAAGCCTCGCCAAGTCGGCCCATGATCTTGCTGTCGGCATTGGCAAACTGCTTGCCGCCCGGCTCTGCCGGTTTGGTTTTGCTGGGGCCCGTGGCACTCTTGATGACCGGCGGCTTGCCGCCGCTGCTGGGACCTATGATCGTCGTATAAGCGTAAGCAAGTCCGCCACCGATAACGACTGCCCCAATCAGTGCGGCCGCGATTTTGAGGCCGCGACCACGCGGGGCTTCTTCGTATTCGTAATCGCTGTCTTCTTCGTACGTCTGCTGATCGGCAGGCTCGCCCGTTGCCGTATATCCAAGATCGGCGTGATGGCCCTGCGCTCCAAGGGAGGGATCCAGACTGGCCTGCGCATAGGCGTTCTGCGCGCTGCCCTGCGAGACCCATTCGGGAGACTGGCCGAGGGACGGATCAAGGGTGGGCCGCCCTGCCTGATAGCGATGGGCACCGAGGTCGGGCTGCTTGGCGTATCCCGCCGGCGGGGCCGTCGTGTAGCCGCCGAGGTCATAGCCGCGCGGATCCTGCGCCTGCTGCCATGTGTCGTACTGTGGAGTGCGCTGCATGGCGCGTGCGTCTGTTCCCACCTGTAAATGTGCAAAATCAGACTGCGGAGAAGCGGCGGGATAATGACTTGCAGGCGCCGGTTCGTAATGCGAAGCGGTGTGGGAAGTGGCGTAATTCGGCTGCTGGGCCTGCTGACCGGAATAGGGGTCGTAGGGCGAAGGCTGAGCCGCCTGAGGCCGCGAAGGTGCTGGCGGCGGTGCAGGCTGATAGCTGGGATAGGGCTGCTGCGGATAAGGATCGGGAGCGGCCTGATAGGGCCCGCCCTGCGCCGGTTGCTGCGGAGCGCCGGGTTGCACCAGCTGGCGCGGCGGACGCACCGAAGCGCTGCCTTGCTGACCTGTAGGACCATACGGCCGTGACATCTCGCAATCCCCTCGTACTAATCTGTTGGCGCGACCTTAGAGAATCGCGAGTCTAGCGCATGGCATCGGGTGCCTCGACGCCTAGCAATCCAAGACCTGAGGATATCACCTGCGCCGTTGCCGCCACGAGCGCACAACGATCAGCCGTCAGACTCCGATCGGAAGCCTGGATAAAGCGCAATTGTGGCAAATCATTGCCTCGCGTCCATTGAGCATGAAAATTCGAAGCTAAATCATAGAGGTAGAAAGCGAGACGGTGCGGTTCGCGAGCTTCGGCTGCACCGTTAACGATGCGCGGAAAAAGTGCGAGCCGGCGAATCAAATCGATCTCTCCGGGATCGTCGAGGCCGTTGAGAGAAGCACTGATTACCTCTTTCGAGTCCGCGTCAAAGTTGGGGAAAACCTCCCGCACGTTGCGCAACACGCTCTTGGCGCGTGCATGAGCATATTGAACGTAGAAGACGGGATTGTCCTTCGACTGTTCTGTCACTTTAGCGAAATCGAAGTCGAGTTCCTCGAGCTCCTTTCGATAGAGCATCATGAAGCGCACCGGGTCACGGCCCACCTCATCGACGACATCGCGCAGCGTCACGAATGTTCCGGCCCGCTTCGACATCTTAAACGGCTCGCCGCTCTTAAAAAGCTTGACGAGGCTCACGACCTTGATTTCGAGATCCGAGCTTCCCCCGCTCGTGCGCCAGCTCTTGAGCTTGCCCTTGCTGTCGAGCTCGACGCTGCCGCCCGCAAACGCCGCCACCGCAGCCAGCATGCGTGGGATGTAGCCGATATGGTCGGCACCGAACACGTTGACGAGATGGTGGTAGCCCCGCAAGAGCTTGTCGTAGTGATAGGCGATGTCGCCAGCGAAATACGTGTAGGTGCCATCCGACTTCTGCAATGCCCGGTCCTGGTCATCGCCAAAGGATGTTGAACGGAACAATGTCTGCTCGCGGTCTTCCCAATCCTCGTCGTCGTGGCCCAAGGGCTTGGGCAATCGGCCCTCGTAGACGAAGCCCTTCTTTCTCAGCGCCTCGATGGCGACCTTGACCTTGTCCGTCTTACCCTTGGTCATGGAAGCTTCGGAGAAGAAGATGTCGTGTTTGATGTTGAGGGCTGCGAGATCGGACTTGATCATGGGCATGATCTGATCGATCGCAAACGTCCTCACGATTGGCAGCCAGCGCTCTTCCGGCTCCTTGAGAAGCGACTTGCCGCTCTCATTCGCCAGCGCTTCTCCGATGGGCTTCAGATACTCGCCAGGATAAAGCCCTTCGGGAATGTCACCCACATTTTCGCCGAGCGCTTCGCGGTAGCGCAGAAAAACCGAGCGCGCCAGGACGTCGACCTGCCCGCCGGCATCGTTGATGTAATATTCACGCGTCACGTCGTAGCCAGCGAACGCCAGAAGATTGGCCAAGGCATCCCCGAACACCGCGCCCCTGCAATGCCCGACGTGCATGGGTCCCGTCGGATTGGCCGAAACGTACTCGACATTGACGGTTCTTCCCTCTCCCATCGCCGAACGCCCGTAATTGCCGCCCTCTTTATTGATGGCGGCAACGAGCCCGTGCCAGAAAGCCGGCTTCATCCTGATGTTGAGAAAACCCGGCCCGGCGACCTCGATCGCCTCGACATCTGGCTGCGAGGCGAGCTTTCGTTTCAGTGCGTCAGCAATTTCACGCGGCTTCTTCCCGGCGGCCTTCGACAGCACCATCGCCGCATTAGACGCGAAATCGCCGTGCGCGACATCGCGCGGCGTCTCGACGTCGGCGCGAGAAAGGTCGAGATCGGCCGGAAGCCCGCCCTCCCTCTGCATCTCCGCCAACGCTGTTTTGATGCGAAGGGCAACGTCGTCGAACACGTTCATGGGTCATCCTGAGAAAAAAATGTCAGCGCCGCCTAGCGTAATTCCGGAGTGGCGTCAAACAGGCGGCGGTGTTCGTCGAGCGCATAGCGATCTGTCATGCCGGCCACGAAGTCGGAGATGAGACGGGCTCTCCGGCGTTCGTCGAGACCCTGCGCCGCCGCTGCCCAGGCTGCCGGCATCGCACTCGTATCTTTCCAATACGTCTCGAAGAGCTCACGGACGACGGACTCGGCACCTCTCATCACCCGGCTCACGCGTGGGCTTCGATAGACGCGCTCGAAAAGGAACGCCTTGAGGGCTTGTATATCCTTTTGCATCGGCTCGGAAAACGCCGCTGACTGTGCACCCGCCTTACGGATGGCGTCGGCGTCCTTCGGAGCGAGCGCGCGCAAGCGCCTGCGTGTCTCCTGCACGAGATCGCGGATCATGACGGTGATCATGCGCCGGGTTACCTCGTAGATGATGCGGCCGTCTTTCTTAGAGCCGGCAACCGCCGAGACATCGGATGCCGCCGCTCCGGCAATCGGGACATCTTTAAGATCGGCAAGATCGATGAGTCCTGCCCGCAATCCGTCGTCGATATCGTGATTGAGATAGGCGATGTCATCGGAAAGGGATGCGATCTGAGCTTCGGCGCTCGCCCAGCGATCCGGCTCTAGGCTCTGCCACGTTGCAAGGCGCGCTGCGATCTTGGCGACGGCCGCCGTCTTCTCGCCGATCAGTGGTCCGTTATGCTTTGCCAGTCCTTCGAGGCTCTCCCAGGTCAGATTGAGGCCGTCGAAGGCGAGATACTTGCGCTCGAGGCGCGTTACAATTCGCAAGCTCTGGGCGTTGTGATCGAAGCCCCCCCAAGCACTCATCATCTGATCCAAGGCCCGTTCGCCGGCATGACCGAAGGGCGAATGCCCGAGGTCGTGGGCGAGCGCCAGAATTTCGGCGAGGTCTTCGTCGAGACGGAGCTGCCGGGCCGCGGTACGGGCAATCTGGGCGACCTCGAGCGAATGGGTGAGCCGAGTCCGGTAATGATCGCCCTCGTGAAAGACGAATACCTGCGTCTTGTAGGTGAGACGGCGAAATGCTGTGGAGTGAAGGATCCGGTCGCGATCGCGCTGAAAGGGGCTGCGGGCCGGGCAATCCTCCTCCTCCCGCATGCGCCCGCGGCTCGCAATTGCGCTTGCGGCATAGCATGCAGGCGAACGCTCCCCCGGGGCGAAACTTTCACCATAATCTCGCTGGCCAGCGGATTCTGAAGTGCGCGTGTTGCCTGGGGATATGATTGGATGCCTCGAATTGACTTGCCGACTTGCGTACCTATCTTCTTTGAGAAACGAACGCGCAAGCCCTTAGGACTTAACATTCGGGAAATTAGGCATTAGACGGTGAGCATGACCACACCTCATACCGTAACCGTGACCATGACAGAACGGGCGGCCCGCCGCATCGCCGAAATTGCCGCCAGCGAGGCGACGAACACCATGCTGCGGGTGGCGGTGGAAGGTGGGGGCTGCTCAGGCTTTCAATATAAGTTCGATCTCGTCGGGTCGGCGGAGCCCGATGACCTCGTCCTCGAAAGATCGGGCGCAAAGGTTCTCATCGATCCCGTTTCCCTCGAGTACATGGCGGGATCCGAAATCGACTTCGTCGACGATCTCATGGGAGCGGCCTTCAAAATCAAGAACCCCAACGCGGTCTCGTCGTGCGGCTGCGGCACGAGTTTCTCGTTGTGATGAAGATCACGACCTGGAACATCAATGGCATAAAGGCACGCATTGAAGGTGCCCTTCAGTACCTTCGCGATGCCAAGCCCGACATCGTCTGCCTTCAGGAGACCAAGTCTGTCGATGAAGGTTTCCCTACTTCGCCTTTCGAGGATCTCGGTTACAACGTCGCGACCCACGGCCAGAAAGGCTTCAATGGTGTCGCACTCCTTTCGAAGACCCGGCTGGAGGACGTCGAACGGGGCCTGATGGGCGGCGAGGACGACAGTCAGGCGCGATGGATCGAAGCGACCGTTGCAGGCAATCGCGGTCCGGTTCGCATCGCCTCGCTTTACGTGCCGAACGGCAACCCGATCGGCACCGACAAGTTCGCCTACAAGCTCTCCTGGATGCGCCGGCTCGAGCGGCACGCTCGTGAACTGCTCGCCTCGGAAATGGCTGTGGTTCTCGCGGGCGATTTCAATGTGATCCCCGAACCGGAGGATGCCAAACGTCCGGAGGCCTGGACGGGCGATGCTCTCTTCCAACCAGAAAGCCGCGCGGCATTCCAACGTCTCTTGAATATCGGATATACCGATGCCATCCGCACCTGCCATCCCGAGCCCGGCGTCTACACGTTCTGGGATTATCAGGCGGGCGCTTTCAACAAGAACGACGGGATTCGGATCGACCACCTGCTTCTCTCACCGCAGGCCGCCGACCGACTCAGTCATGCCGGTGTCGACAAGTTCACGCGCGGCTGGGAAAAACCGTCCGACCACGCTCCTGCATGGATTGCACTTGCCTAAGCGTCAGCGAATTTGTCCGGGAGGAAGTTCGACACCGACATCTCGCAGTCCCGGTGAGACGGTGCCTCGCACAAAGGGTCGACCGTCTCGTGCGTACTGATCCAAAGGCTCGGCGGCCCTGCCATCGATCCTGTTCACGGGATCGCCATTCTGGCAGGTTCTGACAGGCCCTTCGGAAAGAGCGCTGAGACCGAGCCGATCGCGAAATTCGGACTTGCGCGAGCTCTTGTAGCGGTTGCCCCATTCGGCGACCATGCCTGTTGCCTGCTTGCGGATACCCTCGCCGGCACCGCAATAGATGTTCTGATAGATGTCCTCGATCCAAAGCCGATCCTGAGACGAAGCATTGGACACGGCAATTGAAATGAGTGCGAGAGCGCGCGCCGGCTCCGGCGGCATATGCATTCCCCGCCACAGTAGATCGGCAAAGAATGCCTGAGCGCCGGCATGGCCCTTCTTGCTCAGCGTGGCCAGCCAATGCTTGGCGTTCTGAATATCGAGGTCGACGCCCTCGCCTTTGAGTTTGAGCTTTGCCAGCTCGAATTGCGCATCGTCGTCATTGAACTGGGCTGATGCATTGTAAAGGTAATCGGCCGCCATCTCCGGGTTTGCGGTGAGTCCGATCTCCGGAAGGCCGCGCAGCAGGTAGCCCGCGAGCGCCGTCAGTGCCTTACCGACGTAGGGCGCGCGAGGATCGTCCTGCGGATCGACATCGGCGTGCTCGTTTGCAATCTTTTGGTAGAGCTCATAAGCCTTGGCGTGATCGGTTCGCGAACCCGAATTGTCGGAATAAATCCGGGCCAGATAGAAGCTGGCCATGAATTCCTCTGTTGTCGCGGCAGCTTCGAGAGCCGGAATGGCCAATTCGTAATACCCCCCGTTGTAAGCGCTGATGCCTTGCTTCAGGGCTTCGCGAGGTGACTCGAACGTGATGGTTTCGGCCAAAGCCGTCACCGACGCCAAGGCAACCGCCGCGCTCCAGAGAACCGATCTCACTAATTCTGCACTAGATATCCGCATAGCAAACGACTTCCGCCTTACCACCGGGATGAGTGACAGCCCCCTTGCGCGCTGGTCCGACCTGATCGGCAAATTTGCGCAGGGCGCCACTTTGATAGGGATTGGCCGGCGCCTTCCACACCTTGCGCCGGCGTTCTAGTTCTTCCGCGCCGACTTCGAGATCGAGAATGCCTTTCTCGGCGTCGATCGAGATGATATCGCCTTCTTTAATGAGACCGATAGGGCCGCCGACGGCTGCTTCGGGCCCGACGTGTCCAATGCAAAATCCGCGTGTCCCACCGGAGAAGCGCCCATCGGTGATGAGCGCGACCTTGTCGCCGGCGCCTTGCCCGTAGAGAGCAGCAGTCGTCGAAAGCATTTCGCGCATGCCCGGACCGCCTTTGGGGCCCTCATAACGGATCACGATCACATCGCCTTCTTTGTATTTCCCATGCGTAACGGCATTGAAGGCATCCTCCTCGCAGTCAAAGACGCGCGCCGGGCCGCGGAACTGAAGCTTTTTCATGCCGGCCACCTTGACGATGGCGCCATCGGGCGCAAGCGAGCCCTTAAGTCCCACGACACCACCTGTGGGCGAGATCGGATTGGAAACCGGGAACACAACCTTCTGGTTCGTATTGAAAACGACCTTCTCGAGATTCTGCGCCATCGTCTTGCCCGTGACGGTAAGACAATCGCCGTGCAGATAGCCACCATCGAGAAGCGCCTTTAGAATCTGCGGCACGCCGCCGATGTCGAAAACGTCCTTGGCGACATATTTCCCGCCCGGCTTCAAGTCGGCGATGTAGGGCGTGCGCTTGAAGATTTCGGCAACGTCGAAGAGATCGAATTCGATGCCGGCCTCGTGCGCCATGGCCGGGAGATGCAGCGCGGCGTTCGTCGAACCGCCGGTTGCGGCAACGATAACGGCAGCGTTTTCGAAGGCTTTCCTCGTGCAAATGTCGCGCGGACGGATGCCCTCCGCGAGAAGGCGCATGACAGCATGGCCGCTGGCGGCGGCATACTCATCGCGACTCTCATAAGGGGCGGGAGCGCCAGCCGAACCGGGAAGTGCGAGGCCAATCGCTTCCGAAACACAGGCCATCGTATTGGCCGTGAATTGTCCGCCGCAGGCACCGGCTGAAGGACAGGCCACGCATTCGAGGTCATGCAATTCGCTATCCGACATCTTGCCGGCAGAGTGCATGCCAACGCCTTCAAAAACATCGACGACGGTGACATCGCGGCCCTTGTACTTTCCAGGCAGAATCGAGCCGCCGTACATGAAGACGGAGGGCACGTTGAGACGCAGCATCGCCATCATGGTGCCCGGCAGGGATTTGTCGCAACCGGCAATTCCGACGAGCGCGTCGTAGCAATGCCCGCGCATCGTCACCTCAATGCTGTCAGCAATGATTTCGCGCGACACGAGCGAGGACTTCATGCCCTGATGACCCATGGCAATTCCATCGGTCACGGTGATGGTGCAGAACTCGCGCGGCGTACCACCGGCTTCGTTCACACCCCTCTTAGCTGACTGAGCCTGGCGCATCAGCGCGATGTTGCAGGGGGCGGCTTCATTCCAACACGAGACGACGCCGACAAAGGGACGGTTGATCTCCTCTTCCGTGAGACCCATTGCATAATAGTAGGAGCGGTGCGGCGCGCGGCTAGCA
>CAZSNH010000041.1:0-11840 GCA_964607855.1 uncultured Hyphomicrobium sp.
TCGAAATCGGCCGTGGCACCCGGATCGGTGCTCAGAACCTCTAGGGTCCCTCCCGGACCCATGTCGGCGAGCGCCCGTTTGGCCTTGAGAATGGGGAGCGGACAACGCAGGCCCGTTGTGTCGAGCGACTTGTCGATCATGAAATCCGAGGCAAAGGGGCTTCACAAGCTTATAGAATTCTATTGTTTACGTGAGATGTCGGCGGACCTCAACACGTCATCTCTTGCCTTGGGAATGCCGCCGATGCAACTTGGCGCCGTTCATAATGTGATTCCGCGGGACGCGTGATCGGGGGGAAATAGAGCATGGCCGCGAGCGAGCCACCACGGCGTTCGTTCCTGTTTTCGTTTGGCCTCGACCGGCTGGGGTTGATTGCGCTCAAGGCCCCCTACATATCCGCGCTCCTCATCGCGGTCCTGACGGCGTTTGCCGTCGTTGGTGTCTCCCGCATGAAGGTGGACGACAGCCTCTCCGAACTCTTCCGCACCGACACCAAGGAGTTCCGCCAATATGAGGAGATCGACCGGCGGTTTCCATCGAGCGAGTATGACGTGCTCGTCGTCGTCGAGGGAAACGACCTTCTTCAGCGCAAGGGCCTTGAGGCGTTTCGTAATGCAGCTGTCGAACTCCAACTGACGGATGGGGTTGGCGGGATCGTCTCCATGATGTCGGCACGCGGCAAGCCGGACGAGACCGGTTATGCAGCCCCAATCGTGCCCGACGAGCTGCCCGAGGACGAAGCCGAATACGCGAAGGTTCTGGATGCGCTCAGAACAAACGATATTGTCAAAGGGAAATTCCTCTCCGACGATGGCACGCTGGCACTCATTGTGATCGCGCTCGACAGGGTAGCGGTCGAGGAAAAGTCCGCAAAGGTCGTCGTTCGCGGCATCAAGGATGCTGTCGACAAGGAGCTTCAAGGCAGCGGCCTAACCGCCAAGCTCACCGGCGCTCCGGTGATGCAACTCGAAATCCGAAATGCGGTCGAGCGCGATCGACTTGTCTACAACGGGCTCGGTTTCCTTGTCGGCATCGGGATCGCCTACCTCTTTTTCAGACGGCTCTCGCTTACGATCATTGCGGTGCTGGGGCCGACGATCGCCATATTGTGGACCCTGGGAGCGATTGGTGGCCTCGACTACAGGCTTAATCTCTTCGTCAACGTCATCACGCCGCTCATCCTGGTTTCGGGCTTTTCCGACAGTATGCATCTCGTATTCGCGATCCGGCGCGACATCATGCGAGGCGTCGATCGCATTGAGGCCGCGCGCCACGCCGTGCTCGATGTGGCGCCGGCCTGCCTGCTTACGGCGATGAACGCCGCGCTTGCGCTACTTTCATTCTCATTCGCTGAAAGCGCACTCATTCGCACCTTTGGCAAAGCTGCGCTTATGGCAGTCGCCATCTCCTATCTGGCCGTTGCCATCGTCGTGCCGACACTTGCCGCCCTCCTCATTCAGAAAGAGGACGAAACACTCGCTCCCGATGCCGCCGACGAAACGGGCAGTGTCGGGCTTTTGCAGCGAATCACGGACCTCATCGTCACGGGCGTCGCGCGTTTTCCCGTTCCGTTCTTTGTTTTGAGCCTCCTCGCAGCAATCGCGACGGGGTGGGCCTATACGCAACTCGTACCCATGTACCGGCTCGCCGATCAGGTCCCCGATAAGGAGCAGGCGCTTGCCGCCACGGGCCGCCTCGACCAGAAGCTCACGGGTGCTAACCCGGTCCACGTCATGATCTCCTGGAAGGGCGATGGGGTAGAGGGGAGTGGCTGCAAGAAAGAGAAGGACCAGGCGAACGGCGTAGCACCGGGGGCACCAACAGCTGATACGCCCCCATCCGCACCCGAAAAGGCGCCGCAAGGCATTTCTCTCTATGACGTGGCGACGCTATCGGTGATCGCGCGGGCCCACGAGGTCCTCGAAAAAGAAGCCGGCCTCGGCAACGTCTGGTCGCTCGACAGCCTGCGCCGCTGGCTGGCGGAAGCCGGCGACTCGAGCATCGAGACAATCAAAAGCTATGTCTGCATTCTGCCGGAACACTTGGTGCGGCGTTTCATTGCTGCCGATGAAACGGCGGTACTCGTAACGGCACGCTTGCCCGACATCGATGCCAGCGAAATTCTGCCGAAGGTGGAGCTCATCGACAATGCCCTCGATCCCGTCCGCAAGACCCACCCGGGCTACGAGATCGCGGTGACAGGGCTTCCAGCGATCTCGGCGCGCAATTCCGCGAAGCTCATTGGCGAGCTCAATTGGGGCCTTGTCGGCGATATGTTCGTGATCTTCATCTTCCTCGGCATCGCGTTGCGATCGGTTCTGGCCGGTGTGTCGAGTATTCTGCCCTCCATGTTGCCGATCTTTGCCACCGGAGCCCTTCTTTATGCGTCTGGGCAGGGACTGCAGTTTGCATCTATCATTGCCATAACGGTCGCGTTTTCGCTGGCAATCGACTCGACCATTCACTTCTTGAACCGCTTCCGGCTCGAAGAAGAACGGTTGGGAGGACGGCACAGAGTTCGAAGCCTTGAAGCGCACCGCCCATCACATCGGCCCCGCGGTCGTTCTGACGACGATCGTTTTGGCTTTGGGGCTCGGCGTGACGATGCTCTCGCACCTGCCCTCTCTGCGCCTCTTCGGCCAGCTGGCTGCGGCGTGCCTGTTCGTATCACTCATCTGTCAGCTCGTTGTTCTTCCCGCCACAATCGCTCTCTACCGAAGATATATTCCTCGCAAGGGCTAGACCGCAGAACCCAGCAGTCATGCGGATCACCTGAGCCCGGACGAAGGGAGAGGCACAGCGATGCGCATCGGACGTCAATTCATCGCGGTTAGACTGTTGGTCGGTTTCGGGCTCGTCGTTGGGGTTGGCATTTTCACACCAGCCTTCGCCATGGATTTGAAGGTCGTGGACGATCAGATCATTCTTTCCGGCAAAGTTGTTGATGGCGACATCGCGCGGTTCAAGAGGGCACTCGACGCCAATACAGGTGTGACGACGATCATTCTCAGAAACTCTCCGGGTGGCCATCCATGGTCCGGATTTCGCATCGGCGAGATGATCCGCAAGAAAGGTTTGACGACCGCCGTTTCGGGCTACTGCTACTCCTCCTGCTCTCGCATGTATCTCGGCGGTACGCGGCGCATTTTCACCGACGACTATGCTGCGGAGTTCACGGAGATCGGCTTTCACGGCCACTATAAGAAGGACGGAACGCTCGATGAGCCGCTGATGAAAAAGACTGGGTTGCGCGACTGGATTCTTCGCTTTCTGGGAGACAAGGCGGACGTGGCACTCGTCGGCCGCTGGGTGATGATTCCGACGAGCTCCGGCATGGCCCGATTCTTCAATCCGGCGCTTGTCTCCAGGCAAGGGGTGTCAGCGTTCTTCTGTTCGGGAACGGAGCCGCGCGATATGCAGCCCTTCGGCTGCGAGGCCATTCCGAAATCCGCACTCGAGATCGGCGTATCGACCGGAACGGATATCATTTCGAGTAAGGACCAGGCGGAACTTCGAGGACGGTAACCGTGTCGCCGCGATGTGGCTTTAAACTTCAGCCCCTTCAAGGGGCAGTTTGGCACGGCCCCCTTCAGTTGAATTTAGAGCCGTGCCCTTCCAGTATTTGGACTGGCTGAGCCTCGACGGGCGAGGCCGAAGCCTTGTTCGCTCAATTGATTTTTTGGTCCGCCTTCCTTCCGAGATTGAGCTTCTTCACATCGAAGCCTTGGGTCTTGAAGTTCTGCTTCTGCAGGGTTGGCGGAGCCTCCTGCAGCTTTGGCGGAACGATAACCTTGTCCGGAACCTGGATCTCAATTCTTCTGCATTTCGGCCACTTGCCGACGGTACCATCTGGGCACTTCTTCGGCTCGACAACCTCGGGCTTCACGCAGATCTTGCCGGTCCAGACCCAACCCTTCTTCTTGCACTCCTCGGCCGGGTTCGTCGGTTCGACGCATTTCGATCCGGTCCACGTCCAACCCTTTTTGCGGCACTCCTCGGCCGGATTGGTGGGCTCGATGCACTTTGAGCCATTCCAGATCCAGCCCTTCTTGCGGCAGAGCTCGATAGGGTTCACTGGATCGATCACAATCCCAGGGATGCACTTCGATCCGGTCCACACCCAGCCCTTGTCCCGGCAGTCCTTGACAGGATCATAGTTCGGCACGCACTTGCCTGTTCGCGGGTCCTTGTGCGCGCCTTCCTCGCAGCCCGTCTCGTAGTGATCGGGAACACAGCGGCCGTTCTCGAAGTGGGTACCCTTCTTGCAGACGATCTCAATTGGCCGGCAAGACCCGTTCACGCGCTCGTAGCCCTGCTTGCAGACACACTCTCCGTTCGACGTGCGGTATTCATTCGGCCCCGGCACGCAGCTCTCATCGATGACGGGGGGCGTCTCGTCTTCGACGGCGCGGCAACGGCCGTCTATCCGCTTGTAGCCGCTCTTGCACACGCACTGTCCTGCCGATGTCCGGTACTCGTTGGGGCCGGGCTCACAGAGCGCTTCGCAGCGTTTTGTCTCGCGGTTCCAGACCTTGCCGGTTACGCAGGGGCAGATACCGCTTCTCGGGATTGGCTTGCCGTCCGGGCAAGTCTCCGTGTCGCCGTCGTCGCGGGTAATCGGAACGCAGGCCCCTTTCCGATCGCGGACGGTACCTTCTCGGCAGGCACAGGCCCCGCTCGCGGAGCGGAATTCATTGGCGCCCGGCGTGCACTGCGGCTTCTCCTCACATTTGGACGAGGGCATCTTAGACGATGCCGTTGCCGTATCATCGGCGCCAGAGAGATTGTAGCGCGTTCCGGCGAGCGGGAACGTCATGCTGGCCCTATTGCGTGCCACGCACTGGCCGCTATCGGGGAAGGTCGCTTTGACGTTGAGTGTCACGGAGGCGCCCTTCGCGAGATCTATGGGGCCCTTGGTGCAGAGGTACGTACTCGCTGATCCGGCGCAGCTCCAGTCGCCAGTAAACGAAGCCGACGTCGCGCCCGCAAGTTCATCCTTGATGGTAATCGGCCCCTTGTAGGGGTCCGGCCCCATGTTCTCCACTGTGATCGTGTAGCCGCAATCGTATCCCTTGCCGGATTTCGCGCAGGCGCCCGTCGAGACCTTGGTGGTCTTGAGGTTCGTGGGATCGCAGAGAACGAGCGTGAGGCCGGTTATCGGATCAAAGAACTCGATGAGCGCGGCGTCACCTGTTGCGGTGGCCTCGTCGTCGGCGGCATCGAAATTCTTGTCGGGGCCGAGAGGCGCTGTGATTTTGGCCGTATTTGGAGCCTTGCAGAGATTGGCGTCGATGTCGAGCTTCGGCGTGTCGATGGCAACGGCAAACGTCACCGATTGACCGACATTGAGATTGACGGCTGCCGGCGTGCTGCAGGTGTTGGCGCCGCCCCCGCCAGGAATGCAGACGAGCGAGGGGTCGAGACTCGTGAGCGTGGCCGTGGCGGAGGTGGTTTCCGAGAGCGTGATGGTGTCACTGAAGGGCGAGGGTCCCGTATTGGTGATTTTGAGAGCATATTCACAGCGCACGTTGAGAAGGCCGTTCTTGGCACATGCGCCAGCCGTCTTCTCAAGGCGAAGGTTCGAGAGTGGAGGTGGTGCCCCAACCGGTACCCACGCGCAGCTCGCGGGCGATCCGACGCCCCCCGGGAGTGGCGGCGCAGGCAAGGCGGGGTTAGAAGCCACGAAGCAGTTCTGAGCCCAGTAGTTCGGCGCCGCCGCCGGCATCGTGACCGTCATATTGAAAGTGATGGGCACGTTGGGCGCGAGCGACATCAAGACCGTGCAGTTGAACGGTAATGCGACGGGGTCTCCACCGTTGCAGCCGATGTTGGGTGCAATGGCGGTAATGGGAGCAGCAACTCCGGCGCCGCCGACAAACATCTGGTCAGACAGCAATACCTCGCCTTCGAAGGGCATGCTGCCCTTATTGGTCACGGTGAGGGAAAATGTGCATGGCGCGCCCGGCATACAGGCAGCCGGTGCCTTCTTCTCAACCGCGATCTCGGCGCCACCTTCGTCGCACGCGATGCCGTTGTGCGGGGGGGTGAGAGAAGCGCAATTGATGAAACCTGCGTTGCCTGAGCCGATGAGAGGGCTTGTATCAACCCAAACGTCGACCTTGCGCGAGGTTCCGGGCGGCAGCGAGAGAGCTGGCAACCAGCACGAAAGCGACGAAGAAGGTGTGGGCGAGCAAATGAAGTCAGGTCCGTCGGGCACGACGGCATCGATGGCGATCGTGCTTCCAGCACCAGGGCCGAAGAGGATCGACGAGACATCGGTGAAGGAGACCGGCCAGAGCGGCGGGGTCGCAATGTTGGTGAGCCAGATCTCGCAGCGAACCTTGCCGCCGAAAACGGAGGGCAGACACAGTTTGTCGATGAAGATGCCAGGATAGGTGTGGGGTGAGGGGCCCGGCATCTTCGGCGTCCACGGAATATAGGGTGTGATCTCAGGCCGTTTTGGCTCGGCAAGTGCCTTGTCACAGGGGGCAAAAATGGCGATGGCGCCAACGTGGGCGTGGCGAACGGGCCCTTCGGTGTTGCCATCGGTGTCGGCAAACCACGCCGTCTTCGGCGGCTCGAGACCGCTGTCAATCTGTTTGCTGAAATCGGTCTCAAGGGCGACTGCGCCCGAGCGGGATGGCGAGGTCTGAGGTGTCTGCGTTAGCGTTTTATCGAGCCCCTGGAGGCCGTCGACTGTTGCGGCTCGCCCTTCTCCGGCAATGAGGTTCTCGCCTGTCGTCCAGAGTGTCTGGCGGCACCGCGCGAAATCGATTTTGCCGGTGCTGTCGTAGCCGTAGCCTAGTGCTAGGCCGCCATTGGTGGCGCGGTGGACGGGTTCGAGTCCGACCGGGAATTCGGCGAGTTCGTCCTTCCATTCCTTCTTGGTGTTGTCCCAAAGGTATTTCCGGACAACCGAAGTCTGGGGCCGCGCAAAGGTCGAATAGTCGTAGCTGCCCGCCAATTCGCCGCGCTGCGTGAGATAGAGCGCACCCGGCCCGTCAAATGCAATCGCGGTGATCGGGTTGTTGTCGGGTGTGCCCGTGACATCGATCTCGAGGCGGGCATCGTCGGCGAAGTGACCGTCGGCGCTCAAACCCACGGACCAGATCACCGGACCATCGGCGACGGAATAATAGAGTCGCCCGCTCTCGACGGCGAGCGCCAGCACGCGCCGCTTCTTGTCCGCATAGCCCCAAGTCGCAGGATCCTCGACGTTGAAGGAGGGGCTCTTGATGTCCATGCGCCTTGCCGGGTCATCGGCGACGATGGGAAGTCCGGCTTTCGTGCGCGCGTAAACTCCGTGATCGAAGGTTGCAACCTCGCGGCCGTTGCGGTCGATCTGATGGATCAACCCGGTTTCCAAGTTGGCGGCATAGAGGCTGTTCGACAGCGGGTCGTACGCAAGGCCGGCAAGACCGGGGCCTGCGTTCTCGAGGTTACCACTCGTTATTGTGGCAAAAAGGGAGACCGCTCCGGAGACACCGTCGATCTTCCAAATCGAGCCTGGGCCGCCGCCGCGCTCGAGTCCGAACTGGCCCGGCATCCACTCCGCCGAGGCATGTCCCTCGACAAGGCGGGTGAGATTTCCATCCTTCGTTCGCTCGACGATCTGCAATCCGAAGAGTGAAGTTGCCGCCGCATAGACGTTTGGCGGGGCTCCCGACGCTGGAGCGTCAAGCGCGACCCCAAAGACGTGCCCGATGTCGGCCGCCTTGATGTCGAGCTTCGAAGGCGCGGTGAATAGCTCATTGGCGCCCTTGCCGCCAACATTGGACAGGTCGAAAATCTGAAGCGTCGGCTTCTCGCGATCGATGAGGGTAACATCGAGCGGATTCAGATTTTTGGGGGCATTGCGCGCCACGGAGATCCCCGAAAAGGACGTCACGGCAGCGTCGCCGCGCTGGAGGATACCCCTCACTTCTGCGCGAACAGCGATGGCAGAAGTACTGATCCCAAATGCGGCGAGGATCGCCAGGATCGCAAAGCGTTTCATAAGGTAACTCCGGGGATGGACGTCATCATGTTCACAAAGGAAATGTCAGTGTCGGCGGTACGGCGGCACCATTCATGAAGTTACAAAGGCTCTCTATCAGAAAACCTAGAACACCATCTTGCAGTCTAGAGAGGTCGTGCCAAAGCTCCTGTTCCATGGGTGACAGGCGGCGTGATTATACCGCGCTGTTCCCTCGGCATGGATAAGAAACCGTTTCCTGATCTTCATCAGGTTCGAAACGGGGAGCCGGCGGCACGGCATGCGGATCAGCGTTTCATGATGTCCGACGAGGACGACGAAGCAGATCGCTCCGCCGGGCCTAGGTGCTCGGAATATCGGAATATGTATGCATCACTCCGGCGGGGTCCCGGATGAGGTAGCTTCCGTCGGTGAGGCGTGCCACGCTTTGGATCTCGATCGGAACCTTACCATATCCACCCGGAATATCGAGAACATAGGAGGGCACGGCGAAAGGAGGAAGGCGGTGGCGCAGCTCGCTCATGATACGCTGCCCTTCTTCGATCGTAGTCCGGAAGTGTGACGTGCCCGGCGCGAGATCTGCATGATGGAGGTAGTACGGCTTGACGCGCATCTCAGCAAGCGCCCGCATCAAGTTCTCGAGGACGGCGGCGTCGTCGTTGATACCTTTGAGCAGAACGGTCTGACTGAGGAGAGGAATGCCCGCGTTCGTGAGGCGGCCGAGGGCAGCGCGCGCGGCTGGCGTCAATTCGCGGGGATGGTTCGTGTGAATGGCAACGACGACCCTCTTTCTGGTCTCGTTCAGGGCCGAAAGCATCGATGTCGTAACGCGCTCCGGCGCCACGATCGGTACGCGCGTATGCCAGCGAATGATTTGGACGTGCGCGAGCTCGGAAATCGCTTGCGTGAGATCACCGATCCGGCGCGGCGAGAGCACCAAAGGATCGCCCCCCGTCAAGATGACCTCGCGGACCTCGGGATGCTTTGCGATGTAGCCGAGCGCGGCATCAATCTCGCCACCCGTCAGGTTCTCGCCAGCTTCGGGGCCCACCATTTCGCGGCGGAAACAAAAGCGGCAATAGACCGGGCACACGCCGACGATTTTCAAGAGAACGCGGTCGCGATAGCGATGGACGATCCCCTTGACCGGGCTTTTCACGCCGTCCCCGATGGGGTCGAACAGTTCTCCCGGCTGCCTCACAAGTTCGCGGGCGTCGGGAATGAATTGGCGCGAGATGGGATCATCGGGATTTCGGGCATCAATGAGCTCCGCCATCGCCGGTGTGATCGCCACTGCGTATTGCTCGCCGACGCGTTCGATGGTCTCGCGCATCTGCGCGGGCGCCAGGCCTGCAGCGACGATGTCGCCGGCGGAACGGAGGGTTTGTCGGAGCACGGTCATTTGCTCGGCCAGATTTCCGTGTCGTGATCGGGGTGCTGAAAAGTGGCGAGCTTCTTAAGGTCTGCGGCAGAGCGCTCATCTTCCGTGCGGTGGGCGGGGAGCGAAGACAACCGGTCGAACCAGCTCACTTTGCTTTCAATTCCCACTTGTTCGATTGGCGGGGCCCGGTTCGGATCGTCTAATGTTCCGATGGCGAGATCGTAGACCGGGCTTCCGTCCTCGAGCATATAGAGCGGTGTTCCGCAATCCCTGCAGAAGCCCCGCGAAACGATGGAGGAGGAGCGGAATTCTGCGGGCGAGCCGCGCGACCAGGAGAGATTTTTGCGAGGCACCGTCACGAGGGCGGCCCCCCAAGACCCGAAGGCCTTTTGACACATGCGGCAGTGGCAAATCCCGGCGCGGCCCAGTTCGCCCGCTATGCGATAGCGGATAGCCCCGCACTGGCAGCCTCCGGTGTGCGTGCCGTCTGTCATTATGCCTTGATCTCCGGATGGGAAAGCGGTGTCCACTGCACTTGATCGATGTGCGTCGCGCCGGTTGCCAGCATCACCAGCCGGTCGAAACCCAGTGCACACCCCGAGGATGGCGGCATCTGCGACAAGGCCGCCAAGAAATCCTCATCGATGGGATAGCGCTCACCGTAGATCTTCTGCTTCAGCTCCATTTGCGCCTCGAGATTGACGCGCTGTGCGTCGGGGTCCGTCAGCTCGCCGAAGCCATTGGCTAACTCCACCCCGCAGCAGTAAAGCTCGAATCGCTCCGCCACGCGAGGGTCCGATGGCTTGGGGCGGGCCAGGGCGGCTTCAACACTTGGATACTCCGTGAGAAGTGTGGGTTGCCCGATGCCGAGCTTCGGTTCGATGAAGGTGGTGAGGCAGCGCGAAAAGATGTCGGACCAGCTGTCGTCAGGGCGCACCGTGAGCCCGGCCGACTGAGCCGCTCGCGCCAGCTGATCCCGGTCAGGGGAGAATGACTGAAAGGTAGCCATGAGGTTGATCCCGGCGAAGCGCCGGAACGCCTCGGCGACACTGAGGCGCTCCGCGGGAGCGCTTGGGTCGCATGCCACTTCTCTCCATCGCATCAGCGATTGGGCAGTGGCGGCCGTGGCGAGGGAGAGAAGTGCGGCAGCATCTTCCATGACGCGCTCGTAGGGCTCACCCGTCCGGTACCATTCGAGCATCGTGAATTCGGGTGCATGCAGAGCACCGCGCTCGCGATTGCGGAAACAGGGGGCGAACGTGAATATCCTTGTCTCCCCGGCGGCCAGCAGCTTCTTGCAGGCGAACTCGGGCGAGGTGCGTAAGTAATACGTTGCCCGAGAGAGGTCCGGCCCGACAGCTTCGGTCTTGAAGGCATGGAGATGGGCTTCGTTACTGGGCGAGACTTGAAGGCAGCCAGCATCGACCTCCACAAAACCCCGGCTCTCGAACCATTGGCGAAGGCCGGCTTTGATCCGGGCGCGGGCCATGAGGAAGGGGCGCCGGTCAGTGTGGCGGTCGCGGTTCCACCAAGGGGAAGGTGTCGGTAAGGTCGATGTCATGGACCCCAAATAGCGCCCATTTGAGCGTTTTGGGGAGTGGTCAGCAGGCGCTTTCCGCCGCACTTGGCCTTTTGCCTTCGAATAGAGTATGAGAGCGCCGAGATTCCCCGTCCTAGCGGCCCCCACAAGGTGCGATATCCGCGCTGGGGTCCCAGATTTTATGGAGTAAGTCCCGTGGTTAAGGTCATCGCCAGCTCAATCCGTAAGGGCAACGTCCTGGATCTCGATGGTAAGCTGGCCGTCGTCATGCACGCCGAAAACATCCATCCTGGCAAGGGTACCCCCGTGACCCACCTCGAAATGCGCCGCATTGCCGACGGCGTGAAAGTGGTTGAGCGCTACCGTACGACCGATCAGGTCGAGCGCGCCTACCTCGAGGAAAAGGACTTCAACTATCTCTACGAAGACGACATGGGTTTCCACTTCATGCAGCCTGAGTCCTTCGACCAGATCTCGATTCCGAAGGATGTGATTGGCGACCAGGCCCAATGGCTTCAGGAGGGCATGACCTGCTCGGTATCGCTGCACGAGGGCAACCCGATCGCGATTGAGCTGCCGCAACGTGTGACACTCGAAATCGTCGAGGCGGAACCCGTCGTGAAGGGGCAGACGGCCTCCTCCTCGTACAAGCCGGCGAAGCTTTCGAACGGCGCCCGCGTGATGGTGCCGCCTCACATCGGGGCCGGAACCCGGGTCGTCGTCATGACGGCGGACGGAAGCTACGTCGAACGCGCCAAGGATTGATGGAGAGATTGGCCTTCGGGCTGGGGCAGGGGAGGATCTCGAATGGATACGAAATCCATGATTATTGGCGCTCTAGCGCTCGCCGTAATCGTGCTCGGCGTTCTCTATTATCAAGAAACGCAGGAGCCATCGGTCAAGATCGACCTGCCGGGCGTGAAGATCGAAGGCAAGTAACCCTC
>CAZSNH010000042.1:0-11336 GCA_964607855.1 uncultured Hyphomicrobium sp.
GCTCCACGTTTTCAGAACCAAGGTGGAACCTGTCGAGCACTTGGCGCTGGTCAAGGGCGATATTTCGAAACCTGGACCGGTTTTGGTGCGCGTGCACGCGGTCAACGTTCTTGGCGACCTATTGGGCGTCGGCGAGGATCAGAGCCTTTGCGGGCTCGTCCCACGCGCGATGCAGGCGATTGAAAAGGAAGGTCGCGGCGTTATCGTTCTTATCCGGGATCTCGCGCCACGCGGCGTCTCGGACTGGGTGCAGCGCCGCGCCGACGCACGATCTATGGACAAGGGCGACCGGCGGCAGGTCGAAATCGGCGTCGGGTCACAGATCCTGCGTCACATGGGCGTGAAAGACATGGTCCTTTTGACGAACTCCCCGCCGCACGTATATGTCGGCCTCGAGGCCTTTGGTCTTCGTGTCGTCGGCACGAAGCGGATCGAGTAGGAAGCCATGGTGACCCGCCAAAGATCAGCGCCCGCAGACGGACAATCGCCGGCCACTCAGGCAACACCACGGCCGCGCTGCAGGCTGCTCCTCATCGAGGCACGCTTCTACGACAACATCTCCGACGAGCTGATGAAGGGCGCCGTGCAGGAAATTGAAGCCCAAGGCATCTCGTACGACCGCATCTCGGTTCCTGGCGCACTTGAAATTCCGCAAGCGCTTGCCCAAGCGGCCGCGAGCGGCCTCATCCCGGCAACGGCACCAAGTGCGCTCTATGCTGGCGCGATCGCACTTGGCTGCATCATGCGCGGTGAAACCTCCCACTACGACATTGTTTGCAACAACGCGAACCACTGGCTGATGGACGTCGCCATCCGACACAACATCCCGCTTGGGAATGCAATCCTGACGGTCGACAACGAGGAGCAGGCCTTAGCGCGCGCGCGCGGCGGTCGGGAGGGCAAAGGGGCGGATGCTGTTCGCGCATGTCTGGCCCTCGTCGACAATGCTCGCCTATTCGCAGGCCAAAGCGCATGACGGCTGCAAAGAAAAAGAAGGGCCCGCCTGAGGCGCAAAAGGCGCGAAGCCTTTCGCGCATGGCCGCCGTGCAAGCCCTTTACCAGATGGATCTCGCGGGAACAGACGTCTCCGAGGTTATCGCTGAATTTGAGACGTTGCGCTTTACCAAGAAAAAGAGGGCGGCCGCGGACGCGGGATCTGATGGCGAGAATTCTCTCCTTGGGGCCGACCCCGTGTTTTTCGCCGAGATTCTGCGCGGGGTTATCCGCCGCCAGCGCGATATAGATCCCATCGTCGATCAGCAGCTGGCTGCCGGTTGGCGATTGAAGCGCGTGGATTCGATCTTGCGAGCGATCCTTCGAGCCGGCGCCTTCGAGCTCATGGAACGGCCCGATGTGCCGGCCCGCGCGGTCCTCAACGAATACATCAATGTGGCGCACGCTTTCTTCGACGGCGATGAGCCGCGCGTGGTCAATGGCGTCCTAGATGCGTTGGCGCGCAAATTGAGGCCTGACGACTTTGCCGGTGTGGGCAGGTAGGATCCGCGCCGCTGACCCGGTGACAGACGTGAACGAGACGGTCGACAGCGAGGAAGAAATAATTGCGCGCTATTTCGCACCCCTCACCGAGCGTGTCGCGGGGGCTTTTGCGTTAGCCGATGATTGCGCTCTCTACACGCCCAAAACCGGCGAGGAACTCGTCGTCACGGTCGATGCGGTCGCCGGAGGAGTGCATTTTCTCGAAAGCGCGTCGCCAGAGGACATCGCGTGGCGCGCTCTGGCCGTCAACGTCTCGGATTTGGCGGCGAAGGGTGCAAGGCCGGCCTTCTACGTGCTCGCCATTTCATTCCCGCGCGCACCGGAACGAGCTTGGCTCAGCAGATTCGCAGAAGGTTTGAGGCAGGCGCAGGCGGCTTTCGGTATCAATCTCATTGGGGGTGATACGGATCGACGCCCCGGCCCCCTCAGTATTGCGGTCACGGCATTCGGTACGGTTCCCAAGGGTGAGATGGTCCAGCGAGGCACGGCCAAACCGGGGGAGCGCATCTTTGTAACCGGGACACTCGGCGATGCGAGTCTGGGTCTTGCCCTCGAGCGGGGCGACGCCCGGCAGGCGTTCGAGAGGCTCTCGGGCGAAGAACGCGCCTTTCTGCGCGAGCGCTTTCTGAGGCCACGGCCGAGGCTCGAGTTGGGAAATGCGCTGCGCCATTTCGCGTCGGCCTCCATGGATATATCGGACGGCTTGGTGAAGGACGCCAGCCGGCTTTGTCGTGCAAGCCATGTCGCAGGGATTATCTGCGTGCCCCGCGTACCGCTGTCTTCTGCCGCGCGCGCGGTGATGACCGCAGCGCCTCAATTCAAGGTGTCAGCTCTCAACGGCGGTGATGATTATGAACTCCTCGTCACCCTCCCAGCCGATCAGGTCGAGGCTTTTCGCGCCGAAGCGCGCCGCGCCCACGTTCCGATTGCCGAGATTGGAACCATTGAGGCGGGGAAGGGCGTACGACTTCTTGACGAGGCGGGGCGAGAGGTGAACTTGCGGCAAAGTGGCTGGGATCATTTCGAGCCCGAGGTGCCTTAGATAAGGCGTCACTCAAGGCACATCATGACTGACTAAAAAACAACAACAGTTTCCGAATCTTATTGGGATGGTGGACAATCTGACCGAATGCTAATCGGTCTTTGTTTGGCCATACCAATGGGAAAATTAGTGGCCGAGCCAATCGAAAAGCGTCGGCTCCGTGCGCGGATCATGAGACAATCAGGGCACATAAGAGGAAGCTAAATTTCTGTGATGCGGTCCAGTCCGGCCTTGAAGGTCCTCGTTCGAAACTTGAGGCGTCCTCGCTTCGCCCTGCCCAATTGGCGCTTGGCGCTTGCTATTCTTTCATTCGCGTTCGTGGCGTCTCTATCGAGAGCCGTCGCTCAAGATTCGGCAAACTGGTGGCAAGGCGGATTTCAGTCGCCCTATTACGGCGACAAAGATCGTCGCGAGCCCTCAGCCCGCGAACGGCAACCTGAAAATCTCAATGATCTTCGCCCCGACGCCACGCCATGGCGCAGCGATGAGATGCTGATTGCGATTGAGCGGGCAATTGCGAAGTACGAGCGGATCGTGAGCCGGGGTGGCTGGCCCAGCATTCCTGGCAAGCGCATGATGCGTCCCGGAGACGACGATGAACGGGTTCCCGTGTTGCGCAAGGTTCTGCGCGCAACTGGCGATATGCGAGGAGACGGCGGCTACCTGGAGAGCTATTCGTTTGATAGCGAGGTCGAAGCTGCCGTGCGCCGTTTCCAGGAGCGCCACGGTCTTCGACCGAGCGGGCGCGTCGATCAGTTGACGCTTGCGGCGTTGAATATCAGTGCGCCTGAGCGCTTGGCGCAGCTCAAACTCAATCACAAGCGCATCTCCGACCTCATGAGCGAGCCGATCGAAGATCGTTACGTGCTCGTCAACATTCCCGCATTCCAGCTCGAGGCCGTCGAACGCTATCAGGTCGAACAGCGTCACCGTGTTATCGTCGGGCGGCCGGAACGCCAGACGCCGACATTGAAGGCAACGATCAAGGGCCTGAATTTCTTTCCGTATTGGAAGGTGCCTGACAGTGTCGCAGCGCTCGATCTCGTTCCACGCATGCAGAAAGATCCCGACTACATCTACAAGGAGCAGATCCGGGTCATCCAGGGCGATTTCAATGGCCCGGAAATTGATCCGCGTATGCTTGATTGGTCGTATGTCGACACTTTCAAATACAAGTTCAGGCAGGATCCGGGGCCGCGAAACGCGCTCGGTCTCGTTCGTATCGATATGCAGAACGAGCACGGCGTCTACATGCACGACACGCCCATGAAGGAATTGTTCGGACAGCGCATCCGCCCCTTCAGCGCCGGGTGCGTCCGCGTCGAGGACGTTTTCAAGCTGGCGAGCTGGATCACTCGCTACGAGCCCGGCTGGGAGGATCCAGGAAGAGTCGATGACGTCCTGAACTCAGGGCAAGCTCTCGACCTCACGCTAACCCGCCCCGTGGCTGTCTATTTTGCCTACATCACTGCCTGGGCGGAGCGTAACGGACGCGTCGAGTTCCGGACCGACCTTTACAACCAGGACGGACAGCAGGCGACCGCCGATTGGGTCGATCCGGATGCGCCAGCCCCGCCACCGCAATCTCTTGCGCCCTAGTTCCGATACATGAAAGACACGGCTCTGCGGGCAGTCGGCGGCCTCTTTAGGATTCGTTAACCTTTCGCTAACCAATTCACGATAGCTCCCGAAAAGCCATTTCGGAGGTCGGCTTAGCCCCACAGCCGGGATAAGAGGATCAGGGTCGATGCGCGCGCGACTGGCGAATTTACTCGCGGTATTCTCCCTGGCGCTTGGCTTGTCTCAGCCGGCGCTCTCAGCCCACGACGTGGTCAGCGAGGACATAACTGAAGGCCGCCGTGTGGTCTCGGTACGGCTCTCCGAGCGACTGAGCGAAACCGACCTCGTTCGCATTGCTGATGGCATCAAGGCGGCGGCAAAGACGCCGACAGAGCGCACGCTTGTTGCCTTTTATTTATCTGGAATGCCGCTCAATCAGGGCGCATGGGCGAGCATCCATTTTAATCCTGACCCCATGGTGAAAATCAACGGCGTGCGCCTTGAAGAGCAGCAGCAGTTCGAGGCGACCATCGCTGTCGACCGTCGCGACATCGTCGGAGCGTGGGTCACGGATTTGCCGGCGCCTCCGGGGCGCCTCGTTATTTTCCGCGACAAAGGTCGAACGTTCGGCGAGTGGGTGCTGCGCAACGGGCGCAAGTCCGTCGAGGAGCTCTCGGAGATTCGCGGTACGCGCGGCAGCCGGTTTGATCCCCGCGATGGCAGCCAGGATTACTATCTTCTCAAATCGACGGGCGCGTTGGAGCTCAGAAACAACACGCGGCTCATTGCGGTGGCCCAACGCATCACAGTGCCGAAATCCGACATTGTAACCCAGCCTCCCAAGACGGAGTCTCGAAAATTTGCAGCAACTGAGACAGCTGTGGCGCCGAATGCAGAGGGGGGCGTGTCTTCGACCGTCGATGGAAATGCGATGCCGGGCACCGCTGCGACCGCGGATGCACCAGCTGCGGACCCTTCGCAAACGAACAGGAAACCGGTGCGCCGCTCAACGAAGACGTCGCGCATCGCCTCCGATACATTCGGCTTCCGGACGATCTTCCAAGGCACGCGCTGAGAGAGCGCGCGCAGAGTATGCGCCAACAATCGCTGTCAAGCTGGGCTCGCGAAATGTTGGGTTGCAGGCTGAGGGTGACGCCCGGGGGCCTTGGGGGCGCACTTAAAGCGCATCGAGATCTGGCTCCGCGGGTAGGATTCGAACCTACGACCAACCGGTTAACAGCCGGTTGCTCTACCGCTGAGCTACCGCGGAATAGCCGATCTCAAGGGCGTGCCATTTAACAGAGTGCAGCACGCCGGAACAGTGCCATACCGCAAAAACTTTACCAAAGTCCAGCCGAAGGGTTGCGGCGGATTTTCGGCCCCGAACTGCGGCGAGCATGAAAGGTGGAGGCCACGCCCGGAATTGAACCGGGGTACACAGATTTGCAGTCTGCTGCGTCACCACTCCGCCACGTGGCCATTCCATCGCAGTTGGCAGGAGTTTCGATTTCCGCCTGAATTCCGGCGGGGCCGGCAACCGCGATCAGCGCATCTATCATAACGGCAAATCATTGTGCAAGGCGCGAAATCCGCCGTTCGTGGAACGTTGCAGGCTCCGCCCGAATGGCGCATTGACTAATGTCGCCTGCCATCGGCAAGGTTTGCGTTAATGAGGCCGCAGGCGTGTAATTGTCCGAGAGGAGCCATGGGATGGCGGATTTTGCCCTTCAACGGAAGAACATGGTCGAATCGCAGGTGCGCACCAGCGATGTGACGGACCGGCGGATCATCTCGGCGCTGCTCGCGGTTCCCCGGGAGAAATTCGTTCCTCAGAACGCACGCACCATCGCTTATATGGACGGACATGTACGGCTGTCTTCAGCTTCTTTGAGGGGGCCGGAACGCATACTGATGGCGCCGAGGCTCTTCGCCCGGCTGCTCGATCTCGCACAGGTCGAGCCTTACCATCGCGTTTTGATCATCGGAGCGGGCTCCGGCTATTCGGCAGCTGTGCTTTCGCGGCTCTGCGCACATATCGTGGGGCTCGAAATAGATCCCGATCTCTCCGCAAAAGCGGCGCAGAACCTCGCCGCGCTCGCTTGCGAGAACGTCAATGTGGTGACTGGCGGGCTTGCCGAGGGCTGGCCCCAGTCGGCCCCCTACGATGTCATCATTATCGAGGGGGCAGTGGCCGAAGTGTCCGGGACACTGTTGGAACAGCTGAAGGAGGGCGGGGTGCTCGTCGGCATTCTCGCCGGGCCTAAGTCCGGCAAAGCATGCATCTGGAAGCGGCTTGGGTGGGCGTTTGACTGCCGCGAAGCATTTGATGCCTACGCCCCGCAATTGCCGGGCTTCGAGCAGAGGCCGCAATTCCACCTCTAGTGCCTCTAAATGCCTCATCGGGCTACCGAATCACTTACAGTCCAAGTGTGGGAAACCAGCCACGATCGGCAACTATCCGCATGTCCGGGTCAAAGGCGGCCTGGATTTGTCCTAATCATGTGAATACTTTGTTGATGATTTGCCGGCTCTTCGCTCGTCCCAAGAGGGAATCGTTGTAGGCAACGAGAGTTACCGGTGGCCGTCGTGCGGCGTACTGATGAGGGGGGAGTCTATCTTTGGAGCGTTTCAGGAGCCTGAGGACTTTGATCCTCTCGATGCTTGTAAGCGTCGGGTGTGCTTTGGCGCTCGTCCCGGCAGTGACAACCTTTGCAGTTGCCGAGTCCCTCAATGAGGCCCTGGTCTCCGCCTATGAGTACAATCCGCGCCTTGATGCGGAGCGGGCCCGGCTGCGTGCAACCGACGAGAGCATAGCAATCGCGCGCTCTGGCTTCCGCCCCAGAATTGACTTCTCGGCCGATACCAACATTGTCGACACGAAGACGCGGCCACCGAGCCTCAACGATGGAACCATCCATCCGAAGGGCTACCGGTTCGATGGCATCCAGCCCATCTTCAGTGGTCTGCGCGTCATCAACGCAGTCAATGAAGCGGAAGCCATTGCGCTTGCGGGCGCGCACGATTTGCGCGGTGTTGAGCAAGAGGTGCTGCTTGAGGCCGTCGTCGCCTATATGGACGTCATCCGCGATCAAGCGATCGTTCAGCTCCGCGAGGATAACGTCAACGTTCTCTCGAAGGATCTCAAGGCTACGCAAGAGCGTTTTGCGGTGGGCGAGGTAACGAAGACCGACGTCGCGCAAGCACAGGCACGCCGGGCGCTCGCTGTGTCGGACCTCGATCAGGCGCGGGCCAACCTGAAGACGAGCCGCGGAAACTTCGAGCGCACGATTGGGCACCCGCCAAGTCGCCTGTTCGAGCCCGTGGGCTATGAGAAATTGTTGCCCGCCACTCTTGAGGAATCGATCAGCATCAGCGCGCATGAGCATCCGAGTGTCGTTTCGGCGCTGTACACCGAGCAGGCGGCGCGCTTTGGCGTCGACAAGATCCGGGGAGAGCTTCTCCCGACCGTGACCCTCGAAGGGTCATACGAGGACAGATACGATTCCTCGCGCTTCATCAACCGGCAGGAGCAGGCCACGGTCACCGGCCGCCTCACCATGCCAATCTACGAAGGCGGCGAAGTCTACGCACGTGTGCGCCAGGCCAAGCATATTCACATCGGTCGACTGCAGGACATCGAGCAGGCGCGCAGTCAGGTGCAGGCGGAAGTCGTCGCCGCGTGGTCGCAGATGCAAGCCTCGCGAGCCCGTCTCGAGTCCGAAAGTGTGCAAGTGTCGGCCAATACCACAGCGCTTGCCGGCGTGCGCGAGGAAGAGCGCGTGGGGCAGCGCTCGCTGCTCGATGTTCTCGATGCTGAGCTTGAACTCTTGTCGTCTCAGGTCCGTTTGGTATCCACCAGACGCGATCTCGTCGTTGCCAGCTATGCGCTGCTGCAACGCATCGGACGCATGGACGTCATCAATCTCGGTGTCACCAATACCGTCTACGATCCTTCCGTGCACCGCGACGACGTTCGTCACAAATGGATCGGTACGCGGATCACGGACGACGAGTGGAACACCGAGATCCAGGCTGAGCCGGTGAAATGACACTTTTGAGCCCATTGCAAGGCTCAATACCGAGACAGATTCGTGGTTCATAAGCAGCGTCCGAAAAGCGACGTGCTTTGGATTGCACGAACCCAAAATCAGCTTTCAGCATGAAGGTTTGCAGCGAAGTTCTCTTGCGTCGGTTGAAAATTTTCTTCGACGTTCGGCCAATTGAATCGTCAAGGCAAACACCAACTTCCGCCACACGTTCGCCAAGGATCATTCCTAGCATCCCCCCATAGACGTGGGTGTCTTAAAGCACGACATGAGCGGGTAGACAGCAGCTGTTTCGTCCTGGCGGGCATCAGTTGCTGAGGAATAAGCGCCGGTCGCCCGGCGTTGTCGGAATTCCATTTGGCTCTTTTGGTATCGAGTCCAAAGGTGAGTTCCGGGGGGAGTTCTGTCGCGTGCGTGTAAGAGGTGGCGTAATGAATGTAGTCGAAAAGAACGGCCAGCCCAGCATGGAGGAGATCCTGGCTTCCATCCGCCGGATCATTGCTGAAGAACCGAATGGATCAAGCCCGGTCATCGATATCAAAGCTAAGACGAAGCCGGTATTGGTCACCTCGCTCATTGATGAGCAGCCTGATTTTGAACTGCCCGCCATCTTCCGTCCCAACGCACAATTGACGGAGAAGCACACGCCTCTCTTTGGACGATTGACCGACGCGATACGCAATGCCTCGAATGGCACAGCTGAAATCCGCACCACGAAGCCCGTCGAGATTGAAGCGGCAGAAGACCTCGAAGCCGTTCCCCACGCCAAACTTAATGGTCATAACCATCGCAATGGCACCGACGGTTATGGCGGGCTGCCGGAACCCGCCCTCAGCCAGCTCAATTTGGCTCGCGACGAAGCAATGGCTGCCCATGCTTACGTGAACCCTCATGCGGATCCACAAGCCGGCCACTTGAACGACCAAGCCCAGCTCCATGTTGAGGATGCCGCAGGGGCGGCCGGAAATGAGGGGCACTCGATCAGGGGTGCCGTCTCGGAATGGTGGAATGGCGCGGCCAGTTCGTCTGCGAAGTTGGCAGCCCCGGTCGAAGACGTGAAAAGGGTAATGGTGCCGTTCCGCGATATGCGCATGTCGAAAATGGGTAGCTGTTCGACGTCAGCCCCTCTTAGCGTGCCTCCGCCAGCGCCCGCTGAACCGGCCACCCCGGAGGCTCGCGCATTGCCCGAGCATGCCAATACGGTCTTTGTCCATATGGATGTGCCGGACGCCTTCCAGTCTGAGTATGTTCCTCCGCTTGATCCTCGCGATCTCGCCGTCGTGCCCGCGGTTCCGCCACTTCCCGAACAGGGGCCGCGCGCGGCAGGCTATGGAGAAGCTTCGCCACACAATGTTGCGACCCAGCATTTCGGGGAGCCGCCCGCACTGCCACATCAGCCGGCACATCCGGTCGCAGGCGCGGCATCAGCGGTCGAGGATGCAACGGCAGATCTGCTTCGTCCGATGCTGCGCCAGTGGCTCGCGGAAAACATGCCGCGGATGGTCGAGAAGGCGCTGCACATCGAACTGGCCGCGAGTGTGAAGTCGGGCAAAAAACCGGGAGCACTCTAATGGAATCCTTTGAAGCACGCTTCGCGCCAAGTGTTCCATACAAGTTGAGCGGGGCTGTCATCCGCCGTCTTTCCCGGCAGAGCGTCATTTCGCGCTGCAATCGTGCCGGGACACGCCGCATTGTGTCGGATCAGGCATTGAAGGTCGAGTGCAGGCATTGTACCACGAATCATGTGGATGATGGTTCGGCACCTGACCCGCGCAAGCGATCAGGAGGCTGACGCGGGAAGAGCAGGACGAGTGGCGGGATGAATAGACCTCAGCAGGCAGCCGAACCGAGCATGGAGGAAATCCTGGCTTCGATCCGCCGCATCATTGCGGAAGAGCCCCTGTCGAAACCCGCCAGGGACATTCACGCTCCCGCAACAGGTGTTCTGCCGCCGAACCCGCTGTTCAGCACTTCTTCAGCGCGCCCAACGTTCGGCCCCGAGCGCCCAGCATCAAACGCCGCTGCCAGTCTCGGCCGCGTCGTCGAAGCACTCGATCAGCAGGCGGGTAACAATGAACCGGCTGGCGGAAAATTGAAGTCAGCGATCGATGAGGACCTCGCCGAGCTTCTCGGTGAGCGCGCCATGAAGCCCGCTGCCGAAACTGCGGCGGCAGCCCCGGCGGCCTCTCCGTTTGAGAATGCGGATGCGGCTTGGCGTGCCCTCGAGGACAAGATGGGGACAAAGCTTGCTCCGAATACAGACGTGTCCGCAGTGACGGCGCAGACGGCCGCCGCAGCGGTTTCACATGTTCGCGAAGCGGAAGCGAAACCGGCCGCTGCACCGTTTTTCCCCTCGATGCGGTCCTCTCCCACTGGTTTCTATCCGCCGCAGGGCGCCCACTTGGCCAAGCCAATCGTTTCGGCTGCACCCGAAGCTTCTGCCGCAAGCTCCGAGCCGAGCGGAACGGATCTGCCGGCACCAACGGGCGCGGCAATTTCTGCATCGGCCATAAACGGGACCGGGTTGGCTGCGACGCGCGCTTCTGCTGTCTCATCGGCGCCAGCCGAGTTGGCTGCAAACCAGCCGAGCGTTCCACTGCCTCCGCGTCCTATCTCGATTGAGACGCCGCCCGCTTCAACGTTTCCGCCGGCGGTTGCGCGTCCGGCGCTGACGCCGTCTCCATCGACGACTGTCGCTCCAGGGCCGCTGCCGAGCGTGGATACTACAACAGCCGAAGGCGCGAACGCGCTGGGCGCTTTGGCAGTAGGGTTGGCTGCATCGTCGGCGACAACGCCTGCTGCTGCACGTTCAAGTGAGCCGGCGAAGGCAGAGGCTCCCACCGCACAGCCAGCTCCCGCACCCGTGCGTTCTCTCGAGGATGCAGTTGCAGATATGTTGAAGCCGCTGCTGCAGCAATGGCTCGCCGAGAACATGCCGCGCATCATCGAAAAGGCACTGCGCGTGGAAATGGCGCGCACGTCGAAAGACGACCCCAAGAACTGAACGCAGGTGGGGACACCCCTCATCGCGTCCCAAATGCTCTGAAACCGTTCGTTTTTTTTCGGCGGCTGGTTGACAGCCCGCTAGATCAGATCGTACCACGCAGTCGGTCAAATCTTAGCGATACCTCCACCCCATGCTCGAAAAGACCTACCAGCCGGCCGAAATCGAGCCGCGCATCCATGCCGAC
>CAZSNH010000042.1:11346-11789 GCA_964607855.1 uncultured Hyphomicrobium sp.
TAAATGAGGATGGGGCACGCACACGCGGGCCCGAAGGCGGCAGGAAGATGTAAATCGCAGCCTCGCCGCCTCGCCTCGATCGCCTGTTCCCTGCACATCAACGGCGCACCGCCGGAAGTTTGCAATGCTCGAAAAGACCTACCAGCCGGCCGAAATCGAGCCGCGCATCCATGCCGACTGGGAGAAGGCCGAAGCCTTCAAATGCGGCAAAGCCGACCGCGCCAAAGCCTCCGCCTTCTGCATCGTTATTCCGCCGCCCAACGTCACCGGCTCGCTGCACATGGGGCACGCGCTCAACAACACGCTGCAGGATGTCCTCGCCCGCTTCGAGCGTATGCGGGGCAAGGATGTGCTTTGGCAGCCCGGCACCGATCACGCCGGCATCGCGACGCAGATGGTGGTCGAGCGCAAGCTTGCCGCCGAGAACCAGACCGACCGGCGCA
>CAZSNH010000043.1:0-11540 GCA_964607855.1 uncultured Hyphomicrobium sp.
ACCCGCTCTCTGCGAGAGTGACGGGGACGACGGCCTCTCTGTAAACCCCATAAATAAGCTCGCGGCTGCGCACATAGGAAAGCACAGCCGGGGCCTCATCGGCGGCAATCCGATAGGCAATGCCTTCGCAGGCTCCGCCCCGGTCCAACCCCAGAACGAGACCGGGACGGTTTCGCGTTCCCCGATAGAGAACCGAATAGACGCACAGCGCCCGCCGGAAGCCAACGAGCTTGGCCCGTTGCCTGACAGAGAACGGGAATCCGGGATTCCACATCAGGGACCCGTAGGCGAAGATCCAGAGGTCACGCGCGCCCCGGCTCATGCGGCACCATCCCAGGCTCAACCCTGCTTTTTCGGCTCGCGCGCGTGCAGCATCCGTCCGAAATCGGGAGAAGCCGTATCCTGGCCGGCCTCGATGATCCCTTTGCGGATTGCCCGCGATTCCGAAAAGAGACGGAACAGTGTCTCGCCATCCCCGAAGCGGATGGCACGCTGAAGCGCCGTCAGATCCTCGGAGAAGCGGCCCAGCATCTCGAGAACCGCCTCCTTGTTGTTCAGGAACACGTCGCGCCACATCGTCGGATCGGAAGAGGCAATGCGCGTGAAATCGCGGAAACCGCCTGCGGAAAACTTGATGACCTCGCTATTGGTGACGCGCTCGAGGTGAGCTGCCGTATTGACGATGTTGTAGGCAATGAGATGAGGCACATGCGACGTGATCGCGAGCACCAGATCATGGTGCTCGGCCGTCATGATGTCGACCTTGGATCCGAGCTTTTCCCAAAACGACTTGAGTTTCTCGACAGCCTTTGCATCGGTTCCAGGTTCCGGCGTCAGAATGCACCAGCGCCCATCATAAAGCTCGGCAAAACCCGACTCGGGGCCCGAATGCTCGGTTCCCGCTATGGGGTGCGCCGGCACGAAGTGAACCCCCTTCGGCACGTGCGGGGCCATGTCGCGAATAATTGAGCCTTTGACCGAGCCCACATCCGTCAGAATGGCGCCCGGCCTGAGCACAGGCGCAATCTCCTTGGTAATCGGCCCGCACATCCCGACGGGAACGCACAAGATGACGAGGTCGGCGCCGTCGACCGCCTGTGCCGCGGTTGCATAGCCCTTTGAAATGAGGCCGAGGCGCAGCGCCGTTTCGACGGTCGCCGGCGTGCGCGCGGAGCCGACGATCTCCTTCGCGAGACCGGCGCGGCGACAGGCGTGACTGATCGACGAACCGATGAGACCAATGCCAATGAGAGCGATGCGCTCGAACATGGGTTTGCTCATGGCCGTTTCCCTACAAATTCGGCAAGCGCCGTAACCACAGCCTTGTTCTCCGCTTCAGTGCCAACCGTGAGACGAAGGCAATGGGGAAGACCGTACCCGCCAACACGCCTCAAAATAATGGCTTTCGATTTCAAGAATTCGTCACAGGCCACTGCTCCCTGTTCCCTCTTTTCCGGGAAGTGAATGAGAAGGAAATTGGCTACGCTCGGCGTCACCGTGAGCCCGAGTTTCGAGATCTCGCTCGTAAGCCAAGCAAGCCACTTTTCGTTGTGACGGGCTGCCAATTCGACGTGCGCTACATCCTCTATCGCCGCTGCCCCGGCAGCGATCGATGGTGACGACATGTTGAACGGGCCTCGAATGCGGTTCAGAACATCAGCAATTTCTGCCGGGCAGTAGGCCCACCCGATGCGCAGGGCGGCAAGTCCGTAGATCTTGGAAAAGGTTCGCGTCATCACGGTATTGTTAGTGGTGGCAACAAGTTCGATGCCGGCTTCATAATCATTGCGCGACACGTACTCCGCATAAGCGGCGTCTAGAACGAGGAGTACATGGCCTGGCAGCTTCTCGCGCAGGCGGCGCACTTCGCCAATCGGAATATATGTGCCCGTCGGATTGTTGGGATTGGCAAGGAACACGACCTTCGTGCGAGTGCTCACCTTCGAGAGAATGGCATCGACGTCGGTCACGAGATTTCTCTCTCTGGCCACGACTGGCGTCGCACCATTAGCCAGAATGGCAATCCGATAAACGAGAAAACCGTGCTCGGTGAAAATGCCCTCGTCTCCGGGGCCGAGGTAGGCATGGGCGAGCATCGTGAGAAGCTCGTCGGAGCCCGCGCCACAGACGATGCGGCTCGCATCGAGTCCGTAGCGATTGGCAATCGCTTCGCGAAGACGCGTTGCCTGCCCGTCCGGATAGCGCTCGAGCTCACCCGCGGCTGCGCGATAGGCGGCAACCGCCTTCGGGCTCGGCCCCAACGGTGTCTCGTTCGACGACAGCTTGATCGGCTTTCGGCCGCCCGGAACGCTGCTTTCGCCGGGAACGTAAGCCTCGATTTCGAGGATGCCGGGGTTCGGTGTGGGCGCAGTTCGAGACATCAGGGGCTTTCTTGTGGGGCCTTAGCGGGATCGGAATTCGTCGAGCGGGCAAAGTGATAGACGAGCGGGCCCGCGATATAAAGGCGGAAAAGGCGCGCATTCGCTCTTTCGTAACCGGGGTTCTGGGCGGGCCTTGACGCTTCCACCTCCTGTCCGATATTCCAGCAGCAACCAATCGTGGTGATTTGGCCGGCCGGCTTGCAGCCACGTTAAACAACTCGCTAAATAGGCCGCGCCTCCTCTTCAGCGAGATGAGCCGGCCTTCAAAAACAAAGGTCGCACGCGCTGATGGGAGCCAACTCCACCACTACGAACGGCAAGTCCTCTCCGGGGTCTCTGGACCAAGCCGGTCTGCGCCTCAACGAGGTCCTCCGGCCTTCGAGCCCGGTTGTGCATTTTCCCGAAAGCGCACCCCTAAAACTTGAATGCCAGCAGCTCTTGGCACCCTTTTCGGTTGCCTATCAGACTTACGGCGCACTCAATGCCGAAAGATCGAACGCCATTCTAATCTGCCACGCGCTGACGGGTGATCAGCACGTCGCCAATATACACCCCCTCACCGGCAAGCCAGGATGGTGGGAGACGGTGGTCGGCCCGGGCAAACCCATCGATACCGAGCGCTTCTTCGTCATCTGTCCCAACATTCTCGGCGGATGCATGGGTTCGACGGGTCCGGCATCGATCAACCCCAAAACCGGAAAGGCCTATGGCCTCGATTTTCCGGTCATCACCATCGGCGACATGGTGAACGCGCAAGTGCGCCTCATCGACCACTTACGCATCGACAGGCTCTTTTCGGTGATCGGCGGATCGATGGGCGGTATGCAAGTGCTCGAGTGGGCCGTTCGACATACGGAGCGTGTGGCAACGGCCGTCGTCATCGCGGCATCGGCTCGACATTCCTCGCAGAACATCGCGTTTCACGAGGTCGGACGCCAGGCCGTCATGGCCGATCCCGACTGGTGCGGCGGAAACTACATCTCCGAAGGGAAAGCCCCGCGCAACGGACTAGCTGTGGCGCGCATGGCCGCTCACATCACTTATCTCTCGGAGGATGCCCTTCACAAGAAATTCGGTCGCACGCTTCAAAATCGCTCCGAGCGAACCTTTTCGTTTGACGCCGATTTCCAGATCGAGAGTTATCTGCGCCATCAAGGCTCGACGTTTGTCGATCGCTTCGACGCCAACAGCTATCTCTACATCACGCGAGCCATGGATTACTTCGACCTCATGAACGGGCGTGAAGGTGTGCTAGCAGACGTCTTCCGCGGGACGAAAACGCGGTTCTGCGTTGTGTCATTCACAAGCGACTGGCTCTATCCCACAAAGGAAAGCAAGGCCATCGTACACGCGTTGAATGCCGTTGCTGCGAACGTGTCCTTCGTCGAGATCGAGAGCGACAATGGCCACGATGCCTTCCTTCTCAATGAGCCGGAGTTCTTCGACACGATCCGCGGCTTCATCAATGCTGCGGCCGTAAAGCAGGGCATCAAAGCAAAGGGGCGCGGCTGATGCAGTTCGAGACCCCTGCTACATCCAAAGCGCCGCGCGCCGATCATCTCTTGATCGCCGAGATGGTGGAGCCGGGTTCGCGCGTGCTCGACGTCGGATGCGGCGATGGCGCACTGCTGAAGCTCCTTATTGATACCAAGGGCGTCGATGGCCGCGGCTTGGAGCTCTCACGCGAGCGGGTGAGTGCGTGCGTGTCCCACGGCCTCTCCGTCATTCAAGGCGATGCGGACCGGGATCTCGATGACTACCCAGATCAGGCCTTCGACTACGCGATCCTTTCGCTCACCATTCAAGCGACTCGCAATCCGAAGGACGTTCTGGAAAATTTGTTGCGCATCGGGCGGCGCGCCATCGTTTCGTTCCCGAATTTCGGCCACTGGAAGATCCGGGCTTCCCTGCTCGTGTCAGGGCGCATGCCGGTAACCGACAATCTTCCGGATGCGTGGTACGAAACGCCGAATGCCCACCTGTGCACGATTAAGGATTTCGCCGATCTCGTCAAATTGTCGGGAGCCGTCGTCGAATCTGCCGTCGCCTTCAACGTGTCAGGGCGGCGTCTTCCCATTGGGCGCTCGCTGTCGCTGCAGAACCTTCTTGGCGAGAAGGCGGTGTTTCTGATGCGCCGCAGGTAGCCGAGAAATTAAAGCGTGTCAGCGCCTGCTCTTGCTTCCGGCGGCCGCCGGCGACCGGCGAACGTTCACGAGCTGGCGGAGCACGCGAGCCGTAGCCGGCTTAGCGAGAGGAGCCGTCATCTCCTTCTTGGCGTCAACAATAATGACCCCCGCGAAGGCCGATCCCAACCTCGCTCCGGCGCGCTCCCAGGTGAGAGCAGACTTGAGGAGGACGGGACGTGAGAGCGGCGGGAAGTGAAGCGCGCTTCCCCAATCAACAGGCGTGAACAGGGCCCCCGTGAGAAGGGCTTCGAGCTGTCCGCGGCTGAACGGACGGCCCTGTCCAAATGGTGTTGCATCCGTTCGCGCCCAAACGCCACGACGGTTCGGGACCACCATCATCAGCCGGCCTTCCGGCGTCATCACGCGCCAGATCTCACGCAGCAGAGCTGCAGGTCTCTCGGCCACTTCCAGTGCGTGAATGCAGAGCATTCGATCGACCGAGTTGTCGGGCAGCGGGAGGCGATCCTCCTCGACGAGAATGCTTGCCGTCTTGCCCTCGCTCGGCCAAACGAGCGCACCCTGAGCCGCTGGCATCAGGGCACCGAGACGCACTACCTCCGAGCGGAACATACCGATGTATGGAGTTGGATAGCCTAGCCCGATCAGCGTCTCGCCAAGCGGCGCCCGCCACCGGGCACGAATTCGGTGAGACAACACGCGCCGAACCATGATCCCTATTGGCTCAGCGTAGAAATCCCGGAGATCTTCGACATCGAGATGCATCGATTGCTCAAATCCTTGGGCACACCAGATGATCTGCCCTAGTTGAAAAGGCAAGGTCTCCCCGATAGTTTGAGCGAAAGCTCTAACAAAAAGTGCAGTTCAATGCCTGCCGTCGACATTCACCTATTTCCCTGCCTGAAGGACAATTACGGCGTCCTTGTCCATGAAAACGTCTCGAAGGTCACGGCCTCCATCGATGCTCCGGCCGCCGGGGCCGTACGGGCGGCACTTGCGGAAAAAGGCTGGCAGCTAACACATATTCTCGCAACCCATCATCACAACGATCATGTCGCTGGCATCGCGGACCTCAAATCGGAGACGGGCTGCAAGGTGATCGGGCCCCGGGCCGAGGAAAGCCGGATTCCAGGCATCGACGTCGCGTTAGGAGATGGCGAGATCTACCGCTTGGGATCACTCGAAGTACAGGTTCTCGACACGCCCGGTCATACCGTGGGCCACGTCTGCTACTGGATCCCCGAGGCGAAGATCGCGTTCACAGGTGATACGCTCTTTGCCATGGGCTGCGGGCGCGTCTTCGAAGGAACTCCGGAGATGATGTGGAATTCGCTGCAAAAAATCATGCGGCTGCCAAAGGATACGGCAATTTATTGCGGGCATGAATATACGCTCGCAAACGCCCGATTTGGCCTTACGATCGAGCCTAGTAACGAGAAGCTGAGGGCTCGCCTTAAGGCGGTAGAAGAGCTGCGAGCGAAGGGACTGCCAACGATTCCAACACGCCTCGACATCGAACTCGAAACCAACGTTTTTCTGCGCCCCAATGTCTTGCAGATCCGCAGTAATCTCGGTCTTGGGGCAGCCGCTGATTGGCGCGTTTTTGCCGAGATCCGCGAGCGCAAGAACAAATCCTGAGACGGTCGATCGTCTGAGTGGAATCTCATCGCGATTCCCCTGCTTGCCCGATCACCTCACGGCCGTGATCTCGCAGCGGGTTTTCCACTGTAAATTGGGACCGTTCGTGCCGCATAACAAGCTGATATTGCTGGCGTAATTTTTGATGCTCCCAATTGGGGCGCGGGTGTGCTTGCCGGTCAAACCCGACTCAACGAAGACTGCGGTCGACTAGAAGTGTCTTTGGATATTGGGGGTTGGGGGTCATGAAGGGCCAGTCCACTGGACCAGCGTTGAGTGTCGTTTTTGTCGACTACGACAATGTTTATCTGTCGCTGAAGCGCAAGAACGACGAGGCCGCCAAGCGTTTTGCCAAGGACGCCGCGATCTGGCTCAAGGAAATCGAAACGGGTCGCCTCATCACGCCGACCAACGGCTACAACGACTTCGCGCAACGGCGAATCGTCATGTGCCGGTGCTACGGAAACCCGGTCCCGCGGCGCAATAATCACGACAATTCGACGGACATGAATTCGTTCCCATTCGTGCGTCATCACTTTCTGCGCGCCGGATTTGAGGCCATCGATTGTCCGCCGCTCACGGCCCAGCTCAAGAACTCTGCCGACATCCGCATGGTCATGGATGTGCGGGATCTTCTCAATCACGAAACGCATTTCGACGAGTTCATCATCCTCTCGGGCGACGCCGACTTTACGCCGGTCCTTCACCGTCTGCGTGCTCACGCACGCCGCACGGTTGTCTTCGCCAACGATCACACCGCCGCTCCCTACACGGCGATTGCCGATGGTGAGATTCGCGAAGCCGATCTGATGGCGCTACTCCTCGATGGACGCATGCCAAGCGAAGCCGAAGGCAACCGAAGCGATGCGACGGCTGGAGCGCGCTCGAGCGCTGACCTTGCGCTCTATGCCAAGGATATCATCGCCGAGGTCGTCGAGGCCGTTCGTCTGTCAGGACAGCCCCTTCCACTCGAAGCCCTCGCAGATCGCGCGGTTCGCGCGCTCGGCCATGACCGGACTGTTGGCACGGGATGGGGAGGAGCTGGCACATTCCGCGAGCTCCTGCTGAAGGGCCTGCCAGCCGGCATTCGCATGAGCGAAGAGCCGCCCTACTTCATCTTCGACGCCAACCGCCAGCTTACCGCCGAGTCGTCCCTCCGGTTCGAAACACGAAACGACGCACTTCGTGGATCCGCATTATCTGTGGATCCCTACGCGGCCCGCCATGAGCAGGCCCCCGTACTGCCCTCGGCACCGGCAGCGAAAGCGCCACCTCCCTTGGCTACGGCTCCAGTTGCACAGCGCTCCGCACCGGCATCACAGGCCCATGCCGAAATTTCTGCGAGCCGTCCGGCAGGTCCGGCACGACCGCCTGTCCCGCAGGTTGCCCAGCGCCCACAAACGAAGGAAGAAACTGCGGCAGCTATCCAGCGCACGGTCGCGAAGATTTACGAGGCCTGCCAAGCCCCGCCATTTTCTCCGCCCGAGTATCGCATGCTGTTCGAGGAGATGGCGAGCGAGATCAGCCAAAATGGACTCGCAGGCTCGCAGACCATCGTCAATGTGGCCGAAAGGGCCCGCGCACATGGCGTCGACGCGCGCCGCGACGACATCAAGTTCGTCCTCGAAGTGGTCAGCGAAGCCGATCCCTGGTTCGAGCAGGGCGTCTCCTCATCGCTCTTTTCGAGCCGCTTCCGGAACTTTGTCGTTGCCCGCTGCCGCAGCCAGGGCCTCAACCTGTCCTCCGATGAGCTCGACCTCATTGATGCATGGTTCATGAGCGGAGGCGGTGCGCCAAAAGCGCAGGCTCAAGCAGCCCCGTCCTTCGCGCCACGCGCCGATGCCCCACCGCCGCCGCCGGTTCCCCCACAGCCTGCCCCTTACTCGTTCCGGCAGGCGGCAACTTACGCAGAACCTGCCCAGCAGCCGCAGGCCTTGCAGTCGGCAGCGTTCGGCCCGCCTTCGCAAAGCGAGCGCTGGTGGGGTGCGGATGAGCAGCATGATCGAGGCAGCGCACCCCGGCAATCCCAGGACTTTGACGACCATGATCCCAAGGATCTGCCACGCATTGCGCGCCGCTAATTCGCGCTAACTGTGAAACTCAAGGGCGCCCTCATGGGGCGCCCTATTCTATTGCGCCCTCGGTGCAGCACATGCCGCACCCACTGCGCCTTCCCCATGACTCGAAAGGTCGCGGATCGTGGGGGCCCGCCCCGAAAGCGGATTCTCCGGGTCCCAACTCACACTGACGGTTTCAAAACGCCCGCCCTTGCCATCGTAAATCAGGAGACGCCCGGTGAGACTTTCGCCAGTGCCGGTGATCTCCTTCAGGATTTCCGTTGCCGCCAGCGTGCCGATCACACCGACGACTGCGCCGAGCACGCCCACTTCCTCACAATTGGGAACAGTCCCCGGAGGCGGGGCCTCCGGGAAAATGCAGCGGTAGGTCGGATTGGGTTTGCCATCCTTCCCCGTCTCATGGGGCCGGAACGTCGTGACGTATCCGTCGAACGGGCCGACGGCGGCAAAGACAAGCGGACGCTTGGCAAGATAGCAGGCGTCCGACACGAGATAGCGCGTTGCGAAGTTATCTGAGCCATCGGTCACGATATCGTAGTGCGAAATGATCTCGAGCGCATTGGCTGGCGTCAGACGGAATGGATACGTCTCAACCGCCACATGAGGATTGAGCTTTGCGAGCATGTCCTTAGCGCTGTCGACTTTCGGCGAGCCGACGTGGGGGGTGTCGTGTACGATCTGCCGCTGCAGATTGTCGAGGCTTACGGTGTCGTGATCGATGATGCCGATGGTGCCGATGCCCGCGGCTGCGAGATAAAGAAGTATGGGCGAGCCGAGCCCCCCTGCGCCGACAACAAGAACGCGGGCCGCCTTGAGCTTCTGCTGGCCTTGGCCACCAATTTCCTTCAGCACGAGATGGCGTTTGTATCTCTGGATTTCCTGGGGCGTCAGCGACATCTTATTCCTCAACTGTTGGCGCAACGATAGCTTGCAAGCGCGCTCCGATCGAGGATTTCGATCTTGCCGCGGTTGGTTTTGACCCAGCCCTGCCGCTCCCATTCGGAAAGCGTCCGGCTGATCACCTCGCGTACGCTGCCAAGATCGAGTGCTAATTGCTGATGTGTCTTGGCGACCATGCCGCCGCGATCCGCTTCCGCAAGGAGCCGGCGCGCGAGACGTTGATCGAGACTCGCGAATGCGACCTCGTCGACGAGGTCGATCATGCTGGCCAGGAGCTGACCGTAATCGTCGAGAACGAAACGGCGGAAGGGAACCGAGAGCGCAAGCAACTCATGAAATGCGCTTGCTGGCAGTGCGGCCATCCGCGTTGGAGCTTCGGCGACGCTTTCCGCCGGAAATGTGCCGCCCGCCAGCAGACATTGCGTTGTAAAGGCACACGTGGCGCCAGGCTTGACCCGGTAGATCAGAATTTCCCTGCCACTGCTTGATGACTTGAAGGCTCGCGTGCCCCCCTCAATGCACATGAGATAATTCTGACATTCCCAGCCCTGCCGGTATGCGACGGCGCCTGCGTCCAGCGATGGAAACCGCAGCTGAGCCCTAAATGCCGCGAGGTCCTTGGTGCTCATGGCGCCGAGCCCTGGAAAGAGCTCGAAAAGCCGCTCAACATGAACGCTATCGGTCATTCCTGTGTCTGATCCAATTCTGGCGTAACAAACCACTCTCCACTCTCGCGCGGGCTTCGCACATTTGTGTGAAGCGAGGTGCAATCGTGACCCAGGTTACATACCTTAAGCGTGCCTAACCCGTACAAGCCAAGCATGCCGATTTCCTGGCGCAAGAAACTGCAGCGTCCATATGGAAACGGTCGATGATTAGTCCAGTATAATCAATATATTGTCCGGGTCTACCTAAGGCCCGCGACTGCAAATCTGAAAGAAGCGCGCTCATCATGTACCAAGGACGTTCTCTCATCGCAGCGCTCATTTTCTGCCTTGCCGCGCCCACTCACGCCGGGGCGCAAGACATGCTCGATATGGTTGACCTCTCATCCGATAGCTTCACCAAAGCCGAAATGAGCCGCGCTGACATAGAAGCCGGAATTGCTGCCCTCAAGGACGACGAGAAGCTGGATCTTACCGCCAAGGCACTGAACGGGCTCGACCTCTCCAAGATGGATCTTCGGCGCACCAATTTGCAGGCGGCGCGCCTCATGATGTCGAACCTTTCGGGGGCCAACTTGGAAGGCGTCAATCTGGATAGCGCGTGGTCGCTTAATTCCAATTGGACAGGTGCCAATCTGCGAGGCGCCAGCATGTTCGGAACACAGCTCATCGGCTCGAAGCTCGATGGGGCAGATTTCTCGGGCGCCCGTGTGGCCGGTGATTTGTCGAAGGCCAGTCTCACCGGCGCAAAGTTTGACGGTGCCGATCTCTCTGCGGATGAGAAGAACCAATCTATGGGCCTTATGCGCGGCACATTCCGCAGCACCAATTTGGAAGGAGCTTCCTTCAAGGGGGCTAATCTTTCCCGTTCGCTGTTCGAGTTTGCTATCCTCAAAGGTGCCAATCTCGAAGGTGCGAAACTCACCGGTAGCGAGCTTGCAGGTGCTGACCTGACGGACGCCAATGTTGCAGCCGCCGATTTCGAAGGTGCCGATCTGAACTCGGCCCGCATCGGGGCCCTTAAGAACGTCTCTTCAGCCAAGAACCTGGACAAGGCCAAGAACCTCGAACGCGCATACCGGAATTGAACACCAACGCTGCGCGGTAAACGGTTCTGCCAATTTAGATTCGCCCTCTGATGGGCGGGAGAGCGGGGCAGATTTTCCGGGGTCAATCTTGTCCGAACGAGCCCAGTATGTGCGAAGGAGACCTGATCTTAAGCCCAGGCCCGATCGGAACCTGGAGCCTACGACACGCTTCGAATTCCGGACTTGTGGGAAGCCGCAGCCTTAGCCGGAGGGGCTTCCCAGATCGGAAAGCTGCCGTCGCGTGACGTACTCAAGGCCTCGACGACGGCCATATTGTCAAAACCCTGTAGGTGGCCCTGCATGGCGCGAATGAACTCGCGCTCGCCACTCGCTCCAAAGGGCACGATGATCGGTGCATGACCGCGCGAGCCGGCGATGGTCCAGCGGAAATCCATCTCTGCTGGGCTAGAGACTTTTGCAACCACCGTAACGTTGGTGATTTCTTCCCAGGTCAGCGACCGATCTGGTGCATCCGGCTGGTGGACGCGGATGATGGTTTCGTCAGTCGACACGACCACAGGCGAAACGGGCCCTGCTTCTTTCGAGGGCTCCGTTCGATGACTAAAAAGCTTAGCCAGTATGCCCAGCATCGAACAACCTCTTCGCGCCACGGTTCGTTCCGTGTCCTGAGAATCGAACCAAGCCT
>CAZSNH010000044.1:0-11480 GCA_964607855.1 uncultured Hyphomicrobium sp.
GTGCGCTCTCGGTGCTCTGCCCCAGCATGCGCACGATGAGCGGCACCAGGAACACACGGCCACAAATCATGCTGGAGACGGGATTGCCGGGCAGACCGAGGACGCGTTGAGTGCCGCGCCGCCCGAACATCATCGGCTTTCCGGGCCGCATCGCAATCTTCCAGAAGGAGATCTTAGTGCCCGCGGCTCGAAGCGCTGGGGCAACCAGATCGTGGTCACCAACAGAGGCGCCTCCGATGGTGACGAGAATGTCGGCGCGCGATGCAGCCTCGATTTTCTCGGCGAGTGCGCCCTTCGTGTCCCGGGCGATGCCGAGCAGGAGTGCTTCGCCGCCCCAACCGCGGATCATCGAGGCGAGACCGTAGGGATTTGAGGACACAATCTGCCCGGGCCCCGGCGTTCGCCCAGGCTCCACCAATTCGTCCCCTGTCGCGAGAATGGCAACAACCGGCTTCCTTCGAACAACTAGTGTGGCATGGCCCGCTGCCGCAGCCAGCAGTATGTCGCGGGCATTGAGCATCTCCCCCGCCTTGAGGAGAGTTGCTCCGGCTTTGAAGTCTCCACCTTTTGCGCGGATGTGAGCGGGATCGGGCATGCCCTCTTTGACAAGAAGCTTATCGCCGTGGCGTTCCGTATTCTCCTGGATGACGATGGCGTCGGCCCCATCTGGAAGAGCCGCGCCCGTGAAAATGCGAACCGCACGGCCGGGAAGAATAGTTCCCGCCCACGGACGCCCGGCAGCCGCTTCCCCGATAACGTCGAGGGTCGCCGGCAGTTCTTTGACGTCGCTTTTTTGAACGGCATAGCCATCCATCGCCGACGCGTTGAAGGGTGGCTGGTCCCACGACGCGGTGACATCGTTGGCAAGTACGCGGCCCGGGGCCTCTATGAGAGGAACTGTCTCATGCGCGACAGGCTCCACCCCTTCGAGAATCCGGCTCAAGGCCTCGTTGACGGAAAGTAACGCCATGCCTCAGGCCTTTGACTTCGCCACGTAGTGTCCGGAACGGCCACCCGCTTTCTCAAGGAGCTGGATGCCGGAGATGGTCATTGCTTTGTCGGCGGCTTTGAGCATGTCGTAAATCGTAAGCGCAGCAACCGAAACGGCGGTCAGGGCTTCCATCTCGACGCCCGTCTGCCCGGAGACCTTGACCTCCGCAATGACATGGATACCGGCGGGCTCCTTCGAGAGTTCGAAATCGACGGCCACTTTTGAAAGCGCCAGAGGGTGGCAGAGCGGAATGAGTTCGTGGGTTCTCTTGGCGGCCATGATGCCGGCAATGCGCGCAGCGGCAAGCACGTCCCCTTTCTTGGTATCTCCCCTTGCGGCAAGCTCGAGTGTTTCTCTCTTCATGGCGACAAAACCCTCGGCACGCGCCGTGCGTTGGGTGATCTCCTTTTCGGAGACGTCGACCATTCGGGCTTCGCCCTTTTCATTGATGTGGGAGAGTTTGGTCATCGAAAGTGATTGGTAAATGGGCCAGCAGGTTCACGCTTATGAGTTAGCTTCTAAGCTATTCCTTCAATCGGGCAAAGAGCCGTCAAGCGAGCATCCATCTCGATCGTTCGCCATGAGGGCTCCCGAGATCAAAGTTTACCGGCGCCAAGGAGGACACGCGTCGCTGCCTTCACATCGTTCTGGCGCATCAAACTTTCGCCCACCAGGAACGCATTAACGCCCACCTTGCCGAGGCGCGCGATGTCCTCAGGCGTGAAGATGCCGCTTTCCCCGATCACGATCCGGTTTTTCGGGACACGGGGTGCAAGCCGTTCGGTTGTTGCGAGCGTTGTCTCGAATGTTTTGAGGTTACGATTGTTGATGCCGATGAGGCGGCAGGGAAGCTTCAATGCGCGATCAAGCTCGGCCTCATCGTGCACCTCGACGATGGCATCCATCTTCCAGTCCGTGGCGGCAGACGCGAGGTCGGCAGCAAGTGCGTCATCGACTTCGGCCATAATGATCAGAATGCAATCTGCGCCCCAGGCGCGCGCTTCCACCACCTGATAGGTGTCAACCATGAAATCCTTGCGCAACACGGGAAGCGAGACCGCGGCGCGGGCCTTGGTGAGATACTCGGGCGCGCCTTGAAATGATGGGCCATCCGTCAAGATCGAGAGGCAAGTGGCACCTCCCTCTTCGTAGGCGCGCGCGAGCGCCGGCGGGTCGAAGTCCTCGCGGATGAGGCCCTTGGAGGGAGACGCCTTCTTGATCTCGGCGATGAGAGCGGGCTTATTCGAGTTGAGCTTCTTTTCGATTGCATCCGCGAATGGGCGCACGCGGGGAGCTGACCTTGCGTATTCAGCCATGACCTGCAGGGGCTGGCAGGCTTTCGCGGCGGCGACCTCTTCTTTTTTGTAGCGCGTGATCTTGTCAAGAATGTCGGACATCGGGCTCATGCTTCCGTGGGTGATGGGGTTGCCTACCCATGGGAGCTCTCCCGGGTCAAGGGCAGTGTCGGAAATTTGCTGCTGAACCAGCTGAGAGGGCCTGATTCACGCAAATTGCGCGGGTCCACGCTCGATCATGCCGTCGACTAGGCGGATCTGACGTCCGGCCCGCCGGGCAAGGTCCAGATCGTGGGTCACGATGACAATCGCCCGGCCTGATTGCCTCGCCAGCGCCTCGAAGATCTCGAGGACCTGATTGCTGGCCGCGCTGTCGAGGTTTCCAGTGGGCTCGTCGGCAAGGATGACGCTCGGATCATTGGCAAGGGCTCTTGCGATTGCAACGCGCTGGCGCTGACCACCCGAAAGCTGACCGGGAAGCTTTTGCGCGTGCCCGTCGAGGCCAAGCGAGCTCAGAATGGCGTGAGCCCGGAATCGCGCCTCCTCCTCGCTAAGCCTCGCGAGGGCGCGCATGGGCAGAAGTACATTTTCGAGCGCCGTGAACTCGGGGAGCAGGAAATGAAACTGGAACACGAAGCCGATTTCAGAGAGCCGCAGGTCGGCCCTTTCCTCTTCATCCAATGGCCCCACATCGGTGCCATTCAACAGCACAGCACCCCGCGTCGGTTGGTCGAGCAAGCCAAGCAGATAAAGGAGCGAACTTTTCCCCGAGCCCGAAGGCCCGGTAACAGCCAGGAAGTCGCCCGGCATGACAACAAGATCGATGTCGCGGACCAGTGTCGTCTCGACAGCCCCATCAATGACCTTGGTCACGGAGCGCATCTCGAGCAACGGGTGGCGAGTGCTTCTATCCTGCATCACGATGCGCCCCGGATGATTTCAACGGGACGCACGCTTGCTGCCTTGCGCGCCGGCAATAGCCCGGCTAGCGCGGATGAAGCGAGCGCTACGAGGCCCGCGATCACATAATGGCGCGGCTCGTAGGCGATGGGGAGACGTGTCGTATCCACAAAGGGACTGCGGAATTCGATGGTGCCGAGGCCAATGCAAAAGACGTATCCGAGTACCCAGCCGAGCAACACGCCTGCGGCGCCAATGAGTAGCGCTTCAATGACAAAGATGCGGCGCACCCTCGCCGCCGTGAACCCGATGGACTTCAAAATGGCGATATCGCGCGTCTTCTCGTGCGTGATTGTGGATATGATGTTGTAGGTTCCGAAGGATGCCACAAGCAGGATGGCACCGACGATCGTGAACATAATAAAGTTTCGGATTTCGAGGGCCGAAAGAAGGTCCTCGTTGGCTTCCTGCCACGAGACCGACTTGTAGCCGGTTTCGCTTTCGATCTGTGACGCGATCGCGCGTGCGTTCATAACGTCGTTGACCTTGATCCTCAGAGAATTCATGAGGCCTGTCTGCCCGGCGAGAATCTGCGAGGTCTTGATTAGGGTATAGGATTGCGTTTCGTCGAGCGTGCCGAGTCCGGAGTGGAAGAGTGCAACCACGGTGCACGCCATGAACCGGCCGCCGCCGGCGGAAAGGATGACTTGATTTCCAATCCTGGCCCCTACCTTCCGCGCGAGCTTGTCGCCAAGAATGATGGCATTCGAAGCCTTATAAAGGTCGCCCAGCGAGCCGCCCCGGATTTGGGTCGCGAGTTGCGAGACGCGAACTTCTCGGCTCGGATCAATTCCGGTGACGTTGGTGGCGGTGTCGCGCCCCGCATATCGGATAACCGCCTGGGTTTCGACGGAGGGGCAGCGGACCCGTCGAGCCAGCCCTCCATACTCGCGAGAATGGCATAAGGGTTCTTGATACCCGGCCGGATGACGGGGGTGCTGACATTGGAAATTGCTACTGCTTGATAGACATGCTCGGCTGGTTGCACCGGCGGCTCGCGCCGTTCATCGCTTACCGTGATATGAGGCAGGCTGTCGACGAGTTGCGAAATGAAATCGCGCTGAGAGCCTTCCATGAGGCCCGCCATCATTACGGACATTCCAACGCCCAAAGCCACGCCAAGCGTGCCCACAAGCGTCTGACGCGTTCGCGTGTACACATGGGTCAAGGCGATATCGAGTGTGAGGCTCATGGCGAGACACCGGCCTTTTCGCGAACCGCGGTTCCGTCACTGAGGTCGAGAGTCCCGGGCAGGACGACGGAAGTATTGGCATCGAGTCCTGAGCGAATTTCCACCATGCGCCCACCCCGGATTCCTGTTTCTACAGGAATGCGCTTGATGCGCCCATTGAGGACAGTGAGTACATGTCCGTTGTGGACGGCCTCTGCCGGAAGCAAGAGCACGCCGAGGGCTTCCTTCACAACGATGTTGGCTTCGACACTCATCCCGATCTGGAGTGGGGAATCATCGGGAAGTGCGAGGTCGACGCTGAATGTCTTCGTTCGGGGATCGCCCTTGGGCGTGAGATGTGAAACCGTTGCGGTGAGCTTTTGACCGGGGAAGCCGTCATGTCTCAGTAGGGCGGTTTGTCCGATCGCGACCCTGGCGATATCCTCCTCATTGACGTCGGCACTGATCTCCAAGGGTCTTGGCTCACCAACCCAAAAGAGAACGTCCTCCACCCCCGTGCCAGCAATTTCGCCAACTGTGGCATCGCTCTTCAGTACGATCCCGTCCATCGGCGCCTCGAGATCGAGATCGAGAAGGCGGTCTTTCTGGGCGGAAATCCTAGCCTCGTACTCGCGCAACTGCGTGATCTTTTCGTCATACGAGACCTGGGTTGCAACATCGCGTTTCAGAAGAATGGCGATCCGCTCGGCATCGGCCTTAATGGTGTCGCGCCGGGCTTCGAGTTCGTTGAGGAGGGCCCGCTCCTCGATACTGTCGAGCCTGGCGAGAACATCGCCCTTGCGAACGCGTTTTCCTTCGCATTGGCAAACCTCGACAATCCTTTTGCGATGGAGCGAGACAACCTTCGCCCAGTTCTCGGGCTCAACCGTTCCCGTTGCGTAAACGACCTCCGCCGCATCGCCCTTTTGCGGTCGAATGGTGACGACCTCTTGCCGGGACCAGATGAGGAACCAGCCACCAAGAGCAGCTGCGATGAAGACTGCTATTGTGATTCTGGAGGAGTTGAGGTCGTTCAAGGCATTGGACATCTGCAGCGAAATCTTTGATCCTGTTTAGGTTTGAACTGAAGACCGCTTCTTGTGCGTTTTTCTATTACGATCGGCCCCGCCTCAAGCGAATAGCCGGGTTTTCCTGGTTTTGCCCTTGCGCTTTCTCAATGCTCGCGATCGCAACCGTCACGAGGCGTTCACTCGATGCCCAGCGGAATTCCGTAATTCGCAAGATAGGTCATTTCCTTGGAGCGCGCCTGCCAATTCTCGGCCGGGCTTTGGAGACGCGGTAACGGCCAAGGGGGCGGCCGGCCTTCCGGAAGGGCCAGTATGTTTATGTCCCCGCGGAGTGCCCGGGCGACGGGAGCGCGCTTCACATTGTGGGGTGTCACAAATGGCGCAAAGAACCAATAGAGCGCATAGGCGCGCTCCAGTAGCCAGGCCGCGTTCGCCGTCGTGACGGGCCCGGCCTTCGCTTCAAAGAGGATCGCTGGCCGGTCGCGGCCGATCAGTTTCTCGCCGCCTGCCAGACCATGCGGTTCATGACCTTCGACGTTGATCTTGATTGTCCCGACGGTGGTCGTGGCACAGAGACGGTCGAGCGTCGTGAGGAGAACGCGGGCGAACGTTTTTGTTTCGGATCCGAAACCGGTGGCACCGAAATTCCGCGCCTCGCCGAGTGGCGGGGCGGGAAAATCGGTGATTCCGTCCTTGTCGCTCACCGCCGCATGAAGTGCCTGCACGCTGGTGAGCCGGTTCGCGACCGTGTTGGCGCAAAGAAGGGCATGCAACTCGGGATGGGCTTCACAGGCGAAGACGGGTGTATTCGGGAGTCGTGCTGCAACGGGGAGCGCAATGGCGCCAATGTTAGCTCCGATGTCGACGAACGTCAGGCCTGGGTTCTGGGCGTGGAGTGCGACTAGGAGATCGACCTCTGGGCGCGCGAACTCACCTGCCGATCTAAGCGAGCTGCCGACGCCTTCATCGTTCGCAGGAAACCAGAAGGACAGACCACCGGCCATTGTGCGATCGATCATGTCCTTACCTTTGCACCTCTCTTGAAAGGATGCGCTCCTAGGAATTCGAAATTCGGATCAGAGCCTCGAGGGCGCGGGCCGCATTTCCAGTTTCTATCGAGCGCGCAGCGGCCTTGACGCCATCTGCAAGAGTTGCCGCCTTGCCGCCGACAATGAGCGCCGCCGCCGCGTTGAGCAGCACGATATCTCGGTAGGGGCCAGGTTTTCCGGCTAGAACGTCGCGTAAAGCAGCGGCGTTCACTTTGGCGTCTCCGCCCTTGAGCGTTGCGAGCGTCGCGCGGCTGAGACCGGCCTCTTCAGGCGTGACTTCGAAAGTCCGAATGGATCCCGCTTTCAATTCTGCAACGGATGAGGGGCCCGTCGTTGAGAGCTCGTCGAGTCCGTCTGCGCCGTGAACCACCCAAGCGTGCTCGGAGCCGAGATTCCTCAGCACGCCTGCGATGGGTTCGATCCACTTCTTGTCGAAGACGCCGACGACCTGCCGTCTTACTCCGGCAGGGTTGGATATCGGGCCCATGAGATTGAAGATGGTACGAATGCCGAGATCGGCGCGGATGGGGGCCCAAACCTTCATGGCGGGGTGATGCACGGGTGCCCAGAGAAACCCGACGCCCGCCGTGTTGATGGCTTGGGAAATCGTGGACGGCGATATTTCGAGTTTCACTCCCAAGGCCGCCAGCACGTCGGACGCTCCCGAGAGCGAGGAAACAGAACGGTTGCCATGTTTGGCGACATGGAGTCCCGCACCGGCTGCCACGAATGCCGCACACGTCGAGACATTGTAGGTCGCATGCCCGTCGCCACCCGTGCCGACAATATCGATGGCGCCTTCGGGGGCTTCAACTGCGAGCATACGCGAGCGAAGAAAGCGCGCAGCCCCCGTCAATTCGTCGAGCGTTTCGCCGCGGACGCGAAGCGCCATAAGGAAGGCCGCCATTTGAACAGGCGGGGCATCTCCAGTGGAGAGCTGCTCCAAAACAGCCGCCATGGCTTCCGTCGAGAGTGTCTCCCCTGCCGCAAGCTTGGCGATCACCTGTTTTGGATTGACGGACATGGGGCTCGATCAGGCTGCGTCTCGCGGCTTGGCAGCGTTACGCCGCTTGGGATTCATGCCGGCGAGATCAAGAAAGTTCGCCAAGAGCGCATGTCCCTGTTCGGAGGCAATACTTTCGGGATGGAACTGCACGCCTTGCACGGGGTAGATCTTGTGCTGCAGCCCCATGATCAGCCCATCGGACGTTTCGGCCGTGATCTCCAGGCAGTCGGGCAGCGATTTGCGCTCCACAATGAGCGAATGATAGCGCGTGACCTGGAATCTTTGGGGAAGGCCGCGGAAGACGCCCTTATCGAGATGGCGGATGGTCGAGAGCTTGCCATGCTTGGGTTCAGGTGCGCGAATGACCTTGCCACCATAGACCTGACCGATCGATTGGTGGCCAAGGCAAACGCCAAGTAAGGGAATTTTCGAGCCGGCCTTGGCAATGAGATCAAGGCATATCCCAGCCTCATTCGGCGTGCACGGCCCCGGGGAGAGTACGATGGCCTTGGGTCCTTTTTCTATTACCTCGTCGACCGAAATCTTGTCATTGCGATGAACCTCACAAGTGGCGCCGAGCTCACCTAGGAAGTGGACAAGATTGTAGGTGAAGCTGTCGTAGTTATCGATGAGGATGAGCATGAAATGCTTTCTTCGGACGGGTGGCGATTTCGTGGAACTTTAGGACGCCGTTTCGCTCATGGACAGTCCTTTTTTGAGGTTAAGGTTCTGCTCGGAGCACTTAAGGGTCATCGCTCCTTGAGGCCGCGCGGGGTCACGAAGCGATCGAGATGTCCATAGCCGGGCCTAACCTCGTGCCAGTGAGCGGCATCGAACGAGATCACGGCGAGCGCCGCAGTCGGAAACTTCGTTGCCAATTCACCGATTGCCCTGCGGTCTCCGCTCCCTATTAGTTCGAGCGCCATTGCATGCAAGCCAGGGTTATGCCCGATCAACATGACATGTTTTGGGCCGTTAGGCACTTTCTTCACGATCTCGATCATGGCTGCGGGATGGGCGAGATAGAGGCTTTCATTGTACGCGATGTTGATGCCCGAAGCACCGATTTCAGGCAGAATGAGAGCCAGCGTCGCGCGTGCACGCACGGCCCCCGAGCATAGGATGAGATTGGGCTTCAGCTTTTCTTTGGCGAGAAGTTTTCCCATGTCGCGCGCAGCCTTTATGCCGCGCGGAGCGAGTGCGCGCTCGTGATCTTCGAGGGAGGGTTCGTCCCAGGCCGATTTGGCGTGGCGAAGGAGGGAGAGCGTGAGCATGGATAGTGATCTTGAGGGGCTAAGACGACGCGTGGCTAATGGAGGAAGGCCTTCGCTCCTTGGTAGATGGGATTTTCGGGATCGATCAAGATTTTTATCGAGATCGCAAATGAAAGGGCGACGGCAAGCGGGCGAATGAGGCTTGCGCCTCTTCTAAGGGCGGCGTGGGCCCCAAGTGTGGCGCCTACAATTTGGCCCGCTGCCATGGCAAGTCCGGCTTCGTAATTGACTTTACCGGAGAGAGCAAAAACGGTGAGGGCCGCGAGGTTTGAGCCTAAGTTGAAAACCTTGGAGTTCGCCGTTGCCTGAAGCAGTGGCAGAGCAGCAAGAAGTGCGAGCCCCGAAACATAGAAAGAGCCGGCTCCGGGTCCAAAGAAACCATCGTAGAAGCCGACAACGCCGCCTGTGGCAGCCATGGGACGCAGAGGAATGGGCGTGATCGGGGTCCCATGGTCACGGATGCGAAATCCGGTTGCGAAGATGATCGCTACTGCAATCAGGAGCAGGGGAATGATCGCCTTGAGCCAGGCTGTTTCCATGCCCTGTACGCAGCTGGCGCCGATCGCGGCACCGGCGAATGTGACGAGCACCGGCAGGACGAGCGCACGCGCTTCGAGATGACCGGCGCGGAGAAACGTGTGGCTCGCCGCCGCGACCCCGAAGGTTCCCTGCAGCTTGTTTGTGGCGAGTGCCTCCACAGGTGCCATCCCAGAGAGAAGAAGCGAAGGCAGTGTGATGAGCCCACCACCGCTCGCAATGGCATCGATGAACCCTGCACCTAAAGCGACGGCGACTAAAAGGGCAATGATATCGGGTTCGAGCGCCATGGTGGGGACGAGAAAGATCCGGTCAGATGATGGTTGTCGCGTACGGCCGGCGACGAAAGGGCCTATCCGAACATACCGCCAGTGCCGGCCCCTTTCGGGACCGGCGTGCGGCCGCGAGCGGCGAAGCGTACAGCTTCCTCAGCGGCACGCACGAGGGCTTTCGCCTTATTGATGCATTCTTGCTGTTCGTTTTCTGGGATGCTGTCGTAGACGATGCCTGCCCCGGCCTGAACATGCAGCTTGCCGTCTTTCACGAGCGCTGTGCGCAGGACAATGCAGGTATCCATCTCTCCATCTGCCGTGAAATAACCGACGCATCCAGCATAGGGGCCGCGTTTCGATTTCTCGAGCTCGTCAATGATCTCCATGGCACGCACTTTTGGCGCGCCCGAGACCGTTCCCGCCGGAAAACCAGCCAACAAGGCATCGACGCTATCACGGTCCTTGGCGAGTTTTCCAACCACGTTTGAGACGATATGCATGACGTGGCTGTAACGCTCGATAACAAACTGGTCGGTCACCTCGACGGTCCCGATCTCGGCCACGCGGCCGACGTCGTTGCGGCCGAGGTCAAGTAGCATCAAGTGTTCGGCGCGCTCCTTGGGATCTCTGAGGAGGGCGTCGGCAAGGGCCTTGTCCTCCGTTTCGGTCGCACCGCGCCGCGCCGTGCCAGCAATGGGCCGGATGGTCACTTCGCCGTCGCGAACGCGCACAAGAATTTCCGGCGATGATCCGACAAGGGCAAACCCGCCGAGGTCGAGGTGGAAAAGGAAGGGCGAGGGATTAAGACGTCTCAGTGAGCGATAGAGCGCAAAGGAAGGCAAAGCAAAGGGCGCCGTGAAGCGCTGGGAAAGCACGACCTGGAAGATATCGCCGGCGCGGATGTATTCCTTGGCCTTCTCCACCATCGCGAGATAGTCGGTTGGCTTCGTGTTCGAACGTGCCTCTGGCAGCGAGAGCTTTTTCACCGGAACTGGACTCGGGTGCTTCAGCGGTCCTTCGAGCGCTTCAACGACACGCTTCAAGCGCTTCAATGCGGTTTTGTAGGCTTTACTGGCCGATAGGTGCTCGTCCGGGCGCACCGGCGTGACGACGCTCATTTCATCTTTGAGGTTGTCGAAGATGATGACGACCGTCGGGCGCATCAAGACACAGTCTGGCACGCTGAGTTCGTCGGGGGGCACATTGGGTAGCCGTTCGACAAGGCGAACGGTATCGTAGCCCATGTATCCGAAAACACCGGCCGCCATCGGTGGCAGCTCTGGGGGAACGTCAATACGCGACTCCTCGAGGAGGGCCCGCAGAGAAGCCAGAGTTGGACGTTTATCGGGCTTGAACGCCTTCGGCCTCGTTATGGGCGTCCGGTTGATTTCAGCCGCGTTGCCGGTTGCGCGCCACACGAGATCGGGCTCGAAACCAATCACCGAATAGCGGCCGCGCGCTTGCCCCCCTTCGACGGATTCGAGCAGGAAGCTCATCGGCTGCGAACCGGTGAGTTTCAGGTACGCCGAGACCGGCGTTTCGAGGTCGGCAACGAGGCGCGTCCACACAACTTGTGCGACGCCACTCTTGTGGCGTTTGCTGAACGTCTCCAGCGGCGGAAATGTCTCCAGTGCCGACTTTTTGCCCCCGCGCGTGCTCAAAGGCCATCTCCTGGCTGCTACTGCGCGTCGGCGCCGGTTACGCGCTTCAGAACGGCGTCGTTGATCGAGACGCCCTGACGGTCCTGCAGTCCGGCCATGTAGGCATTGAAGAGATCGTTCTGCATTTCCTGTCGCATCTCTGCGACAAGCTTTTTGAGCTCTTCAGCCGTTGCGGGAGCGGCTGCCTTGATATCCGCAACGCGGAAGACGACGCGGCTCGCACCGTCAACGGTTGC
>CAZSNH010000045.1:0-11473 GCA_964607855.1 uncultured Hyphomicrobium sp.
CTTCGCCGATGGCGTCCAGGCTTTCGGCCTTGGCGCTGTCCAGAAACCCGCATGTGTTCACGACGACGACGTCGGCCCCCGCATAGTCGGGCGCCACCTCATAGCCTTCGCTTCGGAGCTTTGTGATAATGCGCTCGCTGTCGACAAGCGCCTTTGGACAGCCCAAGGAAACGAAGCCGACTTTAGGCGCTTTTTCGCCCTTGCTGCGGGCGTTGGCGGTGGATATCGGCGTCTTTAAGGTCATTGGATCTCGCGATGGTTTCGCGGCTGCTCTTAGCACACGCGGGCCGCCCGACGACATGGGGCGAAGTGGCCTTCAGATTCTCAGAACACGCAGCCAACGTGCGACGGAGAGCAGGCTCACGGCCGCTGCCGCGACATAGGTAAAGGCGGCTGCGCGTAGCAACTTTCGCGCCGCGGGAAGGTCTTTCTTGTCGAGATAGCCGCCCTCGCGCAGCACGGGAAGCGCCCGGTTGAAACTGGCGTCGAATTCGACGGGCAGTGTGATGATGTGCATCACGACCGCATAGCCGAGGATCAGGAGTCCGCCCGCGATCTCGATGAGTGCGATGCTGGGCGCGCGTGTGAAAAGCATCATGAGCGGTGTTGCGAGCATCACGATTGCGCCGATCATCTCCACCCTCTGTGCCTGCTTGGCAAGCTTTGTGCGCTGTTCGAGGGGCTTGTATCCCGTCGCATCCTGCATGGCGTGGCCGACTTCGTGCGCGGCGATTACGACGGCGGCCAGTGAATGCCCGTTCATGTGCTGCGGCAGGAGCCGGACCGTCTTTGTCTCTGGATCGTAGTGGTCGCCGAGTTTTGTTTCCTCGACTTTGACGTAGTTGAGCTTCATGCCGTCGAGCAAATGGCGCGCGAGCTCGCCCCCAGTTCCCTTGATGTCGGGGCGCGGGGCGCCGTGGCGGGAGAGGATGCCGCGGATCCACATCTGCGGCAGGACCGCGAGCCCGATCACGATAACGAGAACGAAGAGCAGGGATGGCACGCCGGAATTATCCTTATGAGTCGAGCCATAAAAGCATCAGCGCGTGAGCAATCGCCTGCGCGCCTGGCACCCAGATGCCGTCTGGATGTTCCCCTGCGATCATAGAGCGAACTTCGTCCTTGGCGAACCAGCGCGCGTCCTCGAGTTCTGCAGGGTCGGGAGCAAGTACGCCGCTCTCGAAAGTGGCAAAACAACCGATCATGAGCGAATGCGGGAAAGGCCAGGGCTGGGAGAGCACATACGTGACGCGCCCCACCCTCAATCCCGTTTCCTCGAAGGTCTCGCGGCGCACGGCGTGCTCGATATCCTCGCCCGGCTCGATGAAACCGGCGGGAAGCGAATACATGCCCTCCGGAAAATGACCCTGCCGCCCCATCACGAGGCGAAGCCCATCCGTGATCGCCATTATGACCACCGGCTCGACCCGCGGAAACAACTGATAGCCGCAGCTCGGGCAAAGCCGTCGCCAGCCGCCATCAGTGATCTTGGAAGCTGTCCCGCAGCGGCTGCAAAAGCCACTCGTCGCATGCCAGTCGGCGAGCGCCTTGGCTTGTCCCAGCAGTGACATTTCCTCCGGGCTCATGACGCCTTGGGTGGCGAGCGACCTCAAATCAACTGCGGGCGAAAGCGCAGCACTCGGATGCTCTCCCATCTCCGCCTTAAGGGAAAGCGCAAAGCGCGGCGCACCATTGGGTTCGGCGTCGCCGAGATAAAGCGCCGTGCGTCGGCTGAGGCCGAGGGTAGAGACTTCGGCTTGGTCGAACCAGCGGATCCGCGCCTCCGTTCGCGTCGCGTTGGACGAGATGACGGGTTTGTCGCCGACGAGAACGAGAAAGCGTGCCTCAGCGCCGGAGGCCGCCCGCTGCAAACGCTCCGCATCGGCTCTGAGAGAGGGATTGCGATTGAAGAGTGTCGCAGTGCCGAGCGTGGGATGGGGCGGGCGCCCGGACATTTTTCCCGCTGACTTAATGGTCTCTGTCATATGGTCCCTGCCGGCCAGCAGTTTATCGCATGTGTGCACAGGCAATGGGGTGAAATTTTTTCTCTCTCCATGCGATCTTTCGCCTTGATAAGGGGTGGAAAATGCTACGCGACAAGGGTTGCAACCGGGCCGCCGATCCCCCATAACCATCTCGGCTGGCGGCGGACGCATCCCTCGCCAACCGGGTCAGGTCGGGAACGAAGCAGCCCTAACGATCAGGACGCGGGTCGTTCGCCAGCCACTGGATTTTCGTTCACGCGCCGCACCGCGTGCCACTGGCACGCTGGCGCTCCACGGGGGGGGGGGCGGCGCTCGCGGCGGGCCGCTTTGCGGCCTGGGCCCTTCGGTCCAAAATCAACGCGATTAGATCGATCCCACGGTTAAGTGCTGACGTATGGCAAAGCGAAAATCACCAGAAGAGGAAAAACACGGACAGGGCACAAGCGCTCAGCCGATTGATGATTGGTTGCCATCTCATCTACCTCAGCCCAGGCCAAGGAAACCACAGCCGCAAGCGGACCCCTACGTCGTGCTCGCGAGGAAGTACCGGCCTCAGACCTTCGATGATCTGATCGGCCAGGAGGCCATGGTGCAGACGCTGAAGAATGCGTTTGCCACGGGGCGCATCGCACAAGGCTTCATGCTGACGGGTGTGCGTGGCGTCGGCAAAACCACGACGGCACGCATTCTTGCCCGTGCGCTCAACTATGAGACCGAAACGGTCAAGCAGCCCACCATAGAGATGGCCGAGCTCGGCCGGCATTGCGCGGAGATCATGGAAAGCCGGCATCCCGACGTCATCGAAATGGACGCGGCATCGAACACCGGCGTAGACAACGTGCGCGAGATCATTGAGAGCGCGCGCTACAAGCCAATCCTCGCCCGCACGAAGGTGTTCATCATCGACGAGGTCCACATGCTCTCGAAGGGCGCATTCAATGCGCTCTTGAAGACGCTTGAGGAACCACCTGAGCACGTGAAGTTCATATTCGCCACGACCGAAATCCGCAAAGTGCCGGTCACCGTGCTGTCGCGCTGCCAGCGTTTTGATCTGCGCCGCATCGATGTACCCGCCCTCACCCAGCATCTCGCCGGCATTGCCGCAAGGGAAGGTGTGAAGGCAGACCGGGATGCGCTCGCCATGATCGCGCGTGCCGCCGAAGGCTCGGTGCGCGATGGCTTGTCGATTCTCGATCAGGCGATTGCGATGAGCAGCAAGAACGTGACGCGAGAGGCAGTGCGGGTGATGCTCGGGCTCGCCGATCGCGGACGCATTTTCGATCTTCTCGAGCACGTCTTTCGGGGTGATGCTGCAAATGCCCTCAAGGATATGGGCGCCCTCTACAAGGACGGCGCGGATCCTATTCAACTGACAGGCGACCTCGCAGAGGCCGTCCACGTGACGACACGCATCAAGGTTGCGGGCAATGAGGCAGGTGGCGAAGAAGAAAGGCGGCGCGCAGCAAGCCTCGCCGAACGGCTCTCCATCCCGCTGCTGTCACGCGCCTGGCAGATGCTGTTAAAAGGACTAGAAGAGGTCGCGCGCGCGCCCGATCCGGTTGCTGCCCTCGAGATGGTGCTGATCCGTCTCGCCTATACGGCCGATTTGCCGCCGCCCGATGAGATCATCAAAGCCTTGACCGGCGAGGGCGTTGCCATTCATCGCGGCCCCGCGGCGGCCCAAGCTCCGCCATCCGATCGGCGCGCTCCATTGAATGATGTCGGCGGCGAGCCACCTTCCTCCGATCATCGCGATGCCCCACCCACTCAGTTCATCAGTGCTGATGACGCCTTCGATGCCGCCGATTATGGCACGGGCCCGGAGAGGGAGGCACCCCCTGACGATCCTGGATTATTCGAAGGTCTCGAGGTCCCGGACAGCTCAAGCGATATGCCAGCGCCTCTCTCAACGGCGATCGGAATGGCGATGCCGCGCTCGTTCCTCGAAGTCGTGACGCTCGCCAGCGCCCGGCGGGATCCAAAACTCAAATACCATCTCGAAGAGCATGTGAGCCTAGTCAAATTTGACGTCTTGTCGGGTTCAATTGATCTCTTCCTGCTTCCCGGAGCGCCGCCGGAGCTAGCGAATGAATTGCGCGAGAAGCTCAACAAGTGGACGGGGCGGCGCTGGATTGTCATGTTGTCGAAAGCCCCGGGGGATCGCACTTTGGGTGAGATGCGCCGCGAACGGGAAGCTGCCGAGCTCGCCCGCCTAAGGCAGCATCCGGCGGTCGCAGCAATATTGGATACGTTTCCGGACGCCAAGATTACCGCGATCCGCGAAATCAACAGCGTAAATGACGACGAAACAGGGACCGGATAAGGCCTGCCGAGTGAAGATTTTTCAAACGAGGGCGATGATATGAAAGACCTGATGGGCATGATGAAGCAGGTCAAAGACATGCAGGCGCGCATGCAGAAGATGCAGGATGAGCTTGCTCAGGTCGAAGTCTCCGGCCAATCGGGAGGCGGCCTCGTGAAGGTGACGCTCGACGGCAAGGGCAACATGCGCCGCGTCGCAATTGACCCGTCACTCATGAAGCCCGACGAGACGGAGATTCTCGAGGATCTGATCGTTGCCGCCACTCAGGACGCGAAAACCAAGTTGGAAAATGCATTGCAGGCCAAGATGAGCGAGGTGGCAGGGGGGCTGCCGCTTCCTCCTGGCATGAAACTGTTTTGAGCCTCAGATAGGCGGAGTTGAGAGTGTCCGCCGCACGGCGTCCTGCCAGCCAGCATACTTCCTTTCGCGCTCTGTTTCGCTCATTGAGGGCAGGAATCTGCGTTCGAGGGACCAGCGCTTCGCGAATTCTTGTGGCTCGGGGTAGAACCCGGCATGAAGTCCGGCGAGATAAGCGGCGCCCAAGGCTGTTGTCTCAAGCACTTTAGGCCGGTCGACGGGCGCGCCAATGGTGTCGGCAAGGCGTTGCATTGTCCAGTCGGATGCAACCATGCCCCCGTCGACGCGCAGCACTGTCTCACGCGCAGTTCCCATATCGGCCCGCATGGCCTCGACGAGGTCACGCGACTGATAGCAGACGGATTCTAGTGCGGCCTTGACGATCTCTTTGGGGCCTGTGCCGCGCGTCAGGCCATAGATCGCACCGCGGCAGTCGGTGTCCCAGTAGGGAGCACCAAGTCCCACGAACGCGGGCACCAAATACACATCCTGGTTCGGGTCCGCTTGATCGGCAAGTGTGCCCGTTTCGGCAGCCGTCTTGATGATGCCGAGACCATCGCGCAGCCACTGGACGGCAGCACCCGCCACGAAGATTGAGCCTTCGATGGCGTACGACATCTGGCCATCGATGCAGTAAGCAACTGTTGTGAGAAGGCGGTTCTTGGAATAGACCGGCGTCGGCCCCGTGTTGAAGAGCGCAAAGCAGCCCGTGCCATAGGTCGATTTCACCATGCCCGGCGTGAAGCACGCTTGGCCGATGGCGGCGGCCTGCTGATCCCCTGCAATGCCAGCCACGTTGATCGGTGCGCCGAAGAGGGAAGGATCCGTGGTGCCATAGCTCGCCGCGCAATTCCTGATCTCAGGTAGCGTGGAGGCTGGTACCCGGAAGAGATCGAGGAGATAGGCACTCCAGCGGCACTTGTTGATATCGTAGAGCAGCGTCCGGCTTGCATTCGTCGCATCGGTGGCATGCACCTTTCCCCCTGTGAGCCGCCAGAGGATGAAGCTGTCGACGGTGCCGAACGCGAGGCGGCCTGCATTGGCTGCATCGCGCGCGCCGGGCACGTTGTCGAGGATCCACGCGACTTTCGTTCCCGAGAAATAGGGATCGAGAAGGAGCCCCGTGCGCTTCGTGACCGTGTCCTCGAGACCGGCGCTTTTGAGACCGGCGCAGATTTCCGCCGTGCGCCGGTCTTGCCAGACGATGGCGCGGTGGATGGCCTTGCCGGTGGCGCGATCCCAAACGACCGTCGTTTCACGCTGATTGGTGATGCCTAAGGCGGCAATGTCTGATGGCGAGGCGTCGGCTTTGGCAATCGCTTCCTTGCACGTCGCGATCGTCGTCGACCACAAGTCTTCCGGCTCGTGCTCGACCCAACCCGAACGCGGATAGTGTTGTGTAAACTCCTGCTGGGCCACCGCCGCGATCGAGCAATTGGCGTCGAAAAGGATGGCGCGGCTCGATGTCGTGCCTTGGTCGATCGCGAGGACATACTTGGTCATGGGCGGCCCCTCGGTTTTCAATGCGGCTCTCAAGTATCAGATGGCGATCGGCTCGTCACATATTGCTTCAGCCAGTCGTCGAGTTTTCGCCGGCCCGCTTCCTCCATCACCAAGCCGAGCTTGGTGCGCCGCCACAAGATGTCATCGGCCGTACGTGCCCATTCGTTATCAACGAGATGGCGCACTTCACACTCGAAGAGACCGGCGCCGAAATCCGTACCCCGGGGGCCTTGTGCAAATGTGAGCGCCATCGTTCCGTACGTGCGGGCGAGGCGGCGAGCAGTCTTTTCAGTGAGGCCCGAAATGGTTGCTGCAATATCATTCGCAAGTGTGCCCATGGCCATGAGTGAACGGTCGCCTCCCGGAAGCGGGGCGCTCGCGGTCCAGGATTTGCCAGCCGGCACAATTGAACCGATCTTCTCGATCGCGAGCTCTGCAAGCCGGCGGTAGGTGGTGATTTTGCCGCCGCAGACATTGAGGATGGGTGCTGCTCGCCCATTATCATCGTTGAGCTCGAGAACGAAATCGCGAGTCGCCTCTTGGGCGGTGCCGCCTCCTTGGTCGAGCAGCGGACGCACCCCGGAGTATGACCAGACAATGGAATCCTCGGAGATGGTGTTGCGGAAATAGGCGTTGGCCGACCGGCAAAGATAGCGGATCTCATCGTTTGAAATGTTGGCTGCTCCCGGATCACCCGTGTAATCGACGTCGGTTGTTCCGATGAGCGTAAAATCACCCTCGTAGGGGATTGCAAAAATGATGCGCCGGTCGGTATTCTGGAAGATGTAGGCCTTGTCGTGATCAAATTGACGCGGAACCACAATGTGGCTTCCCTTGACGAGGCGCATTTTCGACCTGTTGGCGATAGCGGCTCGCTTGGTGAGGATATCGTCCACCCAAGGACCGGCGGCGTTGATAAGTACGCGCGCTGAAATCGTCTTGCGCGAAGCTCCCGCGTTGCAGGCCGTTTCGATGCTCCAGTGATCGGCCGCGCGATGCGCCGAGACGACCTCCGTGCGCGTTTCTATAACGGCGCCAAGAGCCTTCGCATCCATAGCGTTTAGTACGACGAGCCGCGCATCGTCGACCCAGCAATCGGAATATTCAAAGCCCTTGGTGAACCGGCTTGAGAGCGACAACCCTGCTACGTCGCGTGTGAGATCGATGCTGTGCGAGGCGGGCAGAATCTCGCGGCCGCCTAAATGATCATACAGGAAGAGACCCGTACGGATGAGCCAACTTGGCCTCAGAGCGCCGTGATGAGGCAGAACGAAGCGCAGCGGCCAGATGATGTGTGGGGCGATGCGCAGAAGCACCTCTCGCTCGATGAGAGATTCGCGAACAAGGCGAAATTCGAAGTGCTCGAGATAGCGCAACCCCCCATGAATGAGTTTCGTCGATTTTGAGGAGGTGCCCGATGCAAGGTCGTCTTTTTCGGCAAGGTATACGGAGAGACCGCGTCCAGCCGCATCGCGCGCGATCCCGCACCCGTTTACACCCCCGCCGATGATCGCAATATCGTACACGTTTGCTGCCCGATGGCTGCCGGCCGAAGAGCGGCTCTCGGGCGCCCCCCGTCAACATTGTCCGAATTACGCGCGGACCGAACCGATTTCGAACCTTATCGCGCTCAAACGAAAATTCAAGTCGATGAAGCAATTTCGATTGCGACGCCGGCATCGTGGCAAATCGCGGCGATTTGGGGCGGGGGCGGTTCATCGGTGACGAAACTGTTGATCTCGGAGATATGTCCGATGCGGACGGGTGCTGTGCGCCTGTGTTTCATGGCATCGGCCACGAGAATGGTATGGCGCGCGCAGGCCATGATCGCCTTTGCGACCTTGACTTCCCGATAATCATAGTCGAGGAGCGAGCCATCGGGGTCGATGGCGGAGGTGCCAATGACGGCGTAGTCGACCTTGAACTGGCGAATGAAATCAACAGCGGCTTCGCCGACAATGCCGCCGTCCTGATGCCGAAGGACGCCGCCGGCAACAATGACTTCTATTCCGTCAGCGCCAGTCAATATTTTGATTACATTAGTATTATTTGTAATTACCATGAGGCCTTGGCGGTGCCTCAGTGCCATCGCTACCTGTTCGGTTGTGGTCCCGATGTTGATCAGGATCGACGAGTTGTCCGGAATGAGGGAAGCGGCTTTGATACCGATCCGCCGCTTCTCCTCGGTGGCGAGCATGCGGCGCGCCTCATAGCCGAAATTGGCAACCCCCGAGGCGATGATTGCGCCACCATGGTAGCGTTGCAGAAGTCCCTGGTCGGCAAGGTCGTTGAGATCCTTGCGAATGGTCTGTGGCGTGACGCTGAAGTGTTCGGCGAGCCCCTCGACGTTGACGCGCCCCGTCTCTCGTGCGAGACGGATAATTTCTTGTTGGCGTGGTGTAACGGGAAGCATGCAGGGCTCCAATCGCAAAAATCGCTAGCGCGGTTTTTTCGTTTTTTCAAGCTCAACCGCGCAGATAGAACCTCGTTCACGCCGAGTGGTCCGTGCGAGCTCGTGCCGAAAATCCGCTGGTTTCCAAAGAAAGCCGCAGACATGTCCGATAATTCGCTGCGCCGCAACATACGCTCGACGAGCTTATCGCACCTTAGGTGCACCTTCACCGCTTTCTAATTGACACGCGAATTTCTTCGAATGATAGTTCCAGTCTCTCTGCGCACTGGGAGGAATCCAAAAATGAGGAAACGCACAACAGCTGCAGTGGTGTTCGCTGCGGCAGCATCGATTGCAGGCACGAGTTACGCCGGCATCGACGAAGCAAAGAAATGGGTTGAGCAAGAATTTCAGCCCTCGACCCTCTCCAAGGAAGATCAGATGAAGGAAATTGAGTGGTTCATCAAGGCCGCTGCGCCGTTCAAGGGCATGGAAATCAACGTGCTCTCGGAAACCATTCCAACCCACACATATGAATCCGAGACACTGACGAAAGCGTTTGAGGAAATAACCGGCATTAAGGTCAACCATCAGCTCCTTGGTGAAGGGGAAGTGGTGCAGGCCGTTCAAACGCAAATGCAGACGAACCGCAACCTATACGACGCCTACATCAACGATTCCGATCTCATCGGCACGCACTCACGTCTGCAAAGCGCGGTCAATCTCACCGACTGGATGAATGGCGAAGGCAAGGACGTTACGCTGCCCACGCTCGACGTCGACGATTTCATCGGCAAGTCGTTTACGACGGGTCCCGATGGCAAGCTTTGGCAGCTTCCCGACCAGCAGTTTGCGAACCTTTATTGGTTCCGCAAGGACTGGTTCGACCGCAAAGACATCCAGGAAAAGTTCAAAGCAAAGTACGGCTACGATCTCGGCGTTCCAGTCAACTGGTCTGCCTATGAAGATATTGCGAACTTCTTCACCAACGATGTCAAGGAGATCGACGGCGTGCGTGTCTACGGTCACATGGACTACGGCAAGCGCGCTCCCGACCTTGGTTGGCGCATGACGGATGCTTGGCTCTCGATGGCCGGCTCTACGTCACCGGGTATTCCAAACGGCCGTCCCATCGACGAGTGGGGCATCCGCATGGAGAAGGATAGCTGCAATCCGGCCGGCGCCTCTGTGACGCGTGGCGGGGGCACCAATGCTCCGGCCTCCGTTTACGCCATCGCCAAGTGGGACGAGTGGCTCAGAAAGTATGCTCCTCCGGGCGCAGCCGACTATGACTTCTATCAGTCGCTGCCATCTCTCTCGCAGGGCAATGTCGCCCAGCAGATCTTCTGGTACACGGCCTTCACGGCTTCGATGGTCGCTCCGAAGAAGGACGGCAACAATACTGTTGACGACAAGGGTAATCCGCTCTGGCGCATGGCACCCTCGCCGCACGGTCCCTACTGGAAAGACGGCATGAAGCTCGGCTATCAGGACGCCGGCTCTTGGACCATGTTCAAGTCGACTCCGGTCGATCGGAGGAAGGCGGCTTGGCTCTATGCCCAGTTCGTCGTCTCCAAGTCCGTGTCGCTGAAGAAGAGCCACGTCGGTCTCACGATCATCCGTGACAGCGACATCAACCATGCCTCCTTCACCGAACGCGCGCCGAAGCTCGGCGGCCTTGTCGAGTTCTATCGTTCGCCCGACCGGGTGAATTGGACTCCGACCGGTATCAACGTTCCCGACTATCCGAAGCTCGCCCAGCTTTGGTGGCAGCAGATTGGTGACGTGAACTCAGGTGCGTTCACGCCCCAGCAGGCCATGGACCGTCTCGCGGCCGAGATGGACCAGATCATGGCCCGCATGGAAGCCGCAGACAAAGCCAATAAGACCTACGGCGGTTGCGGCCCGCGCCTCAATCCGGAGAAGAAGCCGGAAGAGTGGCTCGGCAAGCCCGACGGCCCGGCAGCCAAGCTCGAGAACGAGAAGGAAAAGGGTCAGACTGTTGCCTATGACGAGCTGATCAAGCGCTGGACGAAGAAGTAACCTGCGCTCGCTATTTGTCACGCAAGACCGCTTGGGGCGCGCCGAATATTGGGTGCGCCCCTTGCTCTCTGGCCTCAAGACCGGCAGAGTTCCTTACCGGGACCCCAGGGGAGGGGGAAGGCGCACGTTATGACTCTGGAGCTAAAGAACGTTACGAAGCGCGTCGGTGCGGAAACGCACATCCATGAGACTTCGCTCGTTCTTTCGCCGCGCTCGCTCAATGTGCTCTTGGGCCCCACTCTTGCCGGCAAGACAACGCTGATGCTCCTCATGGCCGGGCTCGAGCGGCCGACGAGCGGCGAAGTCTGGTTTCGCGGCCGGAATGTCACCGGCGTTCCGGTCCAGAAGCGCAACGTCTCGATGGTTTACCAGCAGTTCATCAACTATCCCAACATGAGCGTTCGGGAGAATATCGCGACTCCGCTACGCGTTGCGGGGTTCGACTCTGCCGAAATCGAACGGCGCGTGGGCAGGGCGGCCGAACTCCTCCGCCTGACACCGATGCTCAACCGGCGGCCCTCGGATCTGTCTGGAGGCCAGCAGCAACGGACAGCAATCGCACGCGCAATCGTCAAGGATTCCGACATCATTCTGTTCGACGAGCCGCTCGCCAATCTCGATTACAAGCTGCGCGAGGAGCTGCGGGAGGAGCTTCCGCGCCTCTTCGCAGATCGCAATTGCATCGTCGTCTATGCTACCACTGACCCCGCTGAGGCTTTGCTCTTCGGCGGCTATACGGCAACGATGCACGAGGGTCGGGTCACGCAATTCGGTCCAACCTCGCAAGCGTACAGGCGACCGCTCGACATCGTGACCGCGCGGGTTTTTTCCGATCCGCCCATCAATACCATTAAGGCCGTGAAGCGCGGC
>CAZSNH010000046.1:0-11467 GCA_964607855.1 uncultured Hyphomicrobium sp.
CCTTCGAGTTGCGCAGCCGCTCTTGAGGGACCGAAGTGCTTGATACCCGCCTCCGCCAGCCGGTCCGCGAGGCCGGCGACGAGCGGCGCCTCGGGGCCGATGACTACGAAACCCACCGCGTTTTCTCGGCAAAAGCGGATCACCGCCTGATGATCGTCGATGTCGAGCGCTACGCAGGACGCGAGTGCTGCGATGCCTGCGTTGCCCGGCGCACAGTAAAGCTTGTCGAGCAGAGGGCTGGCCGAGAGCGCCCAAGCCAACGCATGTTCGCGGCCGCCGGAACCGATGAGAAGCACATTCATCGGCCTCAGTTGCAACGGATGCCCTGGAACGTCAAGTCTCCGGCTGCGACACGTGTCGCAAACATCTCGAAGGGGAAATTTTACTTGTCCAAATCGAATGGCTCGGGAAATACGTGCCTTCCAAGCTCAATCGGCTATGATGGCGCCATGAACCCTCGCGAACCACATCTGACGGGAACGAAGCCGAATCTCGGCCCGCTGACGTTCTATGGAAAGCAGGTCGCCTCGCGGCTGCTCCTTGGAACGGCGCTCTATCCGTCGCCACAGATCATGAGTGAGGCTGTGCGCGCTTCCGGCACCAGTATCGTCACTGTGTCGCTGCGACGTGAACAAGCGCGCGGTCGCACGGGCGAGCGGTTCCTCGAACTCATTCGCGAGCTGCCCGTATTGGTGCTGCCGAATACCGCCGGGTGCCGGACCGCCAAAGAAGCCATCACGACGGCACAGATGGCGCGCGAACTGCTCGGCACCACTTGGATCAAGCTTGAGGTGATCGCCAACGACGACACACTGCAACCCGATCTTTTCGGTTTGGTCGAGGCTGCCGAGATTCTCTCGCGCGAAGGTTTCCAAGTCTTCCCCTACACGACCGAAGATCTCGGAGCAGGCGAACGGCTCTTGCGTGCCGGTTGTGAAGTTCTGATGCCGTGGGGAGCGCCGATCGGAACGGGTAGAGGACTGCAGAACCGCTACGGATTGAAGACGATGCGGGCCTATTTCCCCGGCATCCCCCTCGTCATCGACGCGGGCGTCGGCGCACCCTCGCACGCAGCCGAGGCAATGGAGATAGGCTACGACGCAGTACTCCTCAACACGGCGGTCGCGAAAGCTGGAGATCCGGTCGCGATGGGGAACGCTTTCCGCCTCGCCATCGAAGCCGGCCGCATGGCCTTTGAGGCAGGACTTATGGAAAAGCGCGACATGGCGGCACCCTCTACGCCGGTCGCCGGTACGCCCTTCTTCGATCTTACCAAGACCTCATGACCGCGCCGGGCCTGCACGTCTTCTACCCAATCGTCCCCGACGTGACGTGGCTGAGACGCTTGCTGCCGCAGGGCATCAAGACGGTTCAACTGCGCCTCAAGAATGCCACGGCCGAGAGCGTGCGCGAGCAGATCAGCACGTCGATCGAACTCACGCGTGAGGCCGGTTGCCAGCTCATCGTCAATGATTACTGGCAGGAGGCTATAGAAGCCGGAGCAGACTACATCCATTTGGGACAGGAAGATCTTGCTGCCGCCGATCTCTCTGCAATCAAGAAAGCCGGAATTCGTATCGGCATCTCGACCCACGACCACATGGAGCTCGAGACAGCGTTGATGGCGGACCCCGACTATATCGCCCTTGGTCCCATTTTTGAGACGAAGCTCAAGACCATGAAATGGGCCCCGCAGGGTCTCGAACGCGTGCGCGAATGGAAAACGCGAATTGGGGCCCTGCCGCTTGTCGCCATCGGCGGCATCACACCCGAACGCGCTGGCGGCGTGCTGGCGGCGGGGGCGGATTCAATTGCAGTGATTACCGATTTTTTTACGGCCCCTCATCCCGAGTCACGTGTCAAACTTTGGATGGAATGGGCCGAAAGCGTTTCGAAATCCTAGACCTTAACGGACGGGCGGGAACAAGGGCCCCCGCCCGCCGGAAGGTTGGCGGTCTTACTATGCCGCCGGTTTATGCGCCGCCAGAACCTGATCGGCGAGGCGGCCCGTCAACTCTGCCAGATGATCGAACTTCGCCGTGTAGGTTCCCACGCCGGAAGTGGCGCTTCTCAGCTCCACAATGAGATCGTCCATTTCCGATTCCGGAATCTGCGCCTTGACGACATCCCAGCCGGGCCAGCCCTCGCGGCCGTCGAAACCCAGGATCTGGCCGCGCCGCTGCGGAATGATGCCGTTGATGCGCGCGGTCGCCTCCGATGGGACGGCAATTTCCACTAACATCACCGGCTCAAGCAGTACGGGTGCACATTTCGGCATACCCTCTGACATTGCCAGTCGCCCGGCCTGACGGAATGCCATGTCGGAACTGTCGACCGAGTGGTACGAACCGTCCTTCAGATTTACCGCGACGTCTACGACCGGGAAACCGAGCGGACCAGCCTTCAGATAATCCAAAACTCCAATCTCCACTGAAGGGATGAATTGTTTTGGAACTACGCCGCCCGTGATCGTGTCGGTGAACTGAAAGCCGGAACCGCGCGGTAGCGGCTTTATGTCGACGACAACGTCTCCGAATTGCCCGTGTCCGCCCGACTGTTTCTTGTGACGTCCGCGGACTTCGATCGGCTTTCGGATCGTCTCCTTGTAAGGGACTTGGCGCTTCTGCCGGTCGACGGTCACGCCGTACTTCCGGGCGAGGCGCTCGAATGCAACACGCAGGTGCATCTCTCCCTGTCCTTTAAGCAGCACCTGATGCGTATCCTGGTTGTGCTCGAGCATGAGGCTCGGGTCTTCCTCCATGAGCTTGGAGAGCGCGGCCGAAAGCTTCACTTCGTCCTTGCGATCCTTAAGCCCAATACCAAAAGCCAGCACGGGCTCCGGGCAGGGCGGAACCTTGATCTGGACCACGCTCTTTTCCGTCGTCAATGTCTCGCCGGACTTGGCATGCTCAAGGCGTCCCATCGCAACCGTGTCGCCGGCCTTGGCGGACGACTTCTTGGTCTGCTCGGCGCCCTTCAACGCGAAAATACCAGCGATGCGATCATCTTTTCCGGAAGGTCCGGTGAGCGTCGCACCATCCGGAATTTCGCCGGTCAACACGCGCGTAACCGAAAGCTTGCCACCGTGCCCCGTGTAGAATGTTTTCATCGTAAATGCCGAAGTCTTTGCATTCTCGATCTTGAGGCGCCGGGCTGTTTCATCGACGAATGGGGCTTCATGGCGAAGCGCTTTCAAGAGTCGCAGAATGCCGTTGCCGTTCTGAGCACTGCCAAGCAGTACTGGACATATAAGACCATCGCGAAACTCCTTCGCGAGATCCTGAAAGACCTTGTCCTTGGGCGGCACCATATCCGACAAAAGCTGCTCCATAAGCTCGTCGTCATAATCGGCGAGCTGTTCGAGCATATGAAATCGGGCTTCCTTCTCACGATCCTTGAGCGAACCAGGCAGTTCGATCACTTCGCTCGCTGCATGAGGGCGGTAGACGAAAGCGCGTTCGAGGGCGAGATCAACGAAACCTGTCGCTGTGCCGTTCTCCCAGATCGGAATCTGCCGTAACACGAGGGGTTTCGTCGAGGCCGGCTGCAAAAAAGGAATGATCTCACGCACCGGCGTGGTGAATGAATCGATCTTGTTCAGAAAAAGAAAGTGAGGAATGCCGCGATCCTCGAGCCCCTTAAGGATCACCTGAAGGGCCGGCACGCGCTTGGCGTCGGGCTCGGAAACGACGACTGCCGCATCGCAAGCCGAAAGCGCAATCGAACTCTCGTACTGAAATTCAATCGAGCCTGGACAATCGATGAAAGTGAATGTGTCGCCGAGGAAATTCACATCCGCAACGTTGATCTCAACGCTCATTCCGTGATCGCGAGCTTCCACGGAACTGTCGCCGACGGTGTTTTTTTCTGGGATGGAGCCCTGGCGGGGAATGGCGCCGGTGCGGGCGAGGATGGATTCGAGGAGAGTAGTCTTACCGGAGAGATACGGGCCGATCAGTGCGATGCATCGGGAGCTTCGGCCCGATCCTGAGCCCCTCGGGCTGTCGGATTGCCCCATGGTGTCCTCCATTTATTTGTCCCGCATCGACCATGCGAGATCGTTATGAGGCGCGTCAGGGCGCGGCCGCGCACCCCGCGCCTCTGGAGGAGCGCGACAGCGGTATCGTCGCGCTCAAAGCGCAAGTGTGCAAGGGCCGAGTTGTAAAATACCTGTCAAAGTTGGCAGCTATGATAACGCCGTGCGGAACGCCGTCTTGTCGTGCGTTGGGTTGAAGACACACCAAGTGCCCTGAGGGGCGACTTAGGCCACTCTGCAATTCTTCTCGACATGCGAACCCGAGGGGGAGCAGAACGTAACATATTGCAGCGCATATATTTTGTTGCGCTGCCGATCATCTCAATTTGATTAGCTCATTCGAAGCAATTTCCGGAGAAAGCACTTGACGTGCAGCACTATTGCACCAAAGTGAAGTGGAGCAGGCTCGATCATGCGGCCGGGCCGAAAACGACTGGGGTAAGTCGATGGGTAGCAGAACGCTCATGTCAGTAGAGGATGCAGCGCGCTCGGTAATGGCGCCAGCCGAAGATTACACGACAGATTACGTTCTGCCTCAACCGGAATTGGCATTGAGAAATGGCCACCAGGCCGCCGCCAACAAGAGGCCCACTCCGCACGGCTTCTCCCACCAAGTCGAAGCCATTACGCACTGGGTGCGCGACACATTAGGACCTACACGCGGCAGACGCGCTCCAGCCTGATCTTTACAAAGTCCAGACCTCCCATCTCGCAGTGGGTGGCTGCGAGCAGATGGTGTGTGCCAGGAAGATTGACACCTGCGGTACACGATGCGACGTTTCCTGCTTGAGATGCACAAGTCAGGAGATCGCTAATGCGCAAGCGCCTCAGCACAATTGCACTCGTTTCCATACTTGGCACCACGTTCGCTTTTGCGCAAAACACAGACATCATCAAGCAGCGCAAAGGCCACTACGAAGAGATGGGTAAGGCCGTCAAGGAACCGACGGCCATGTTCAAGGGAGAAGCGCCTTTCGATCTCGAAAAGGTTCAGGCGGCCTTGAAGGTCATTCAGGCAAAAGCCGCCATTTTGCCTACGCTCTTCCCAGAGGATTCCAAGAAGGGTGGAAAAACGGAGGCGCTGCCGGCTATCTGGGAGAACAAGGCAGACTTCGAAGAGCGTTTTAAGAAGCTTGCCGCAGCAGCCAAGGCCGCGGAAACCTCGATCACGGATGAAGCCTCTCATAAGGTTCAATGGCCCCAGCTCGGCAGCAATTGCAGCGGTTGCCACAAGAAGTATCGCAAAGAGAAAAAGTAATCCGGGGCATTCGCGGTGGAGGCGATGGGAAGCGTGCGTGCCTGGGATGCGCCGACAAGGCTGTTCCATTGGATGCTTGCCACTCTAGTCGTCTGTGCCTGGATCAGCTACCGGTTCGCTGAAGACCTTGGCGACCCCCTTCTGATCTGGCACCGGACGAACGGACTGACAGTCCTAATTCTGCTTGTCTGGCGATTACTGTGGGGCCTCGTCGGCTCATCGACCTCACGTTTCTCATCGTTCGTGCGCTCACCCGCAGCTGCGATTGGTTATGCACGCGATCTCATTTCCGGCCGGCCACGGCGGTTTCTCGGTCACAATCCGCTTGGCGCATGGATGGTCGTTGCCTTGCTCGGCGCCCTATTCATTCACGCCGGACTGGGCCTCTTTGCGATAGACGAAAATGATCTTACGGGCGGACCTTTGAGCTCACTTGTCAGCGAGGAGACGAACAAGTGGGCGCGCCGCCGGCACGCATTCACGTTCGAAGCCCTCCTTCTCCCCCTTATCTCCATCCACATCGCGGCCAATGTGCTCTACGGGCTCATGAAAAAGGAGCCGCTCATAAGAGCAATGATGACCGGCTTGAAGCCCGCCGCCTCATATGAGGACGCCGCCGAAGCCGTGACTCCCCGCCGCGTTATGGTGCGCGCGGCCCTCAGCCTAATGGCCGCCGCTGCAATTGTGCTCGGCGGTCTCGTGCTCGCAGGCGGAAAGATTATTTGAGGTTGCCGCAGAAACGCTGGATACGCGCGCAGGCTTCTTTCAGGGCTTCCGTCGACGTGGCGTAAGAGATGCGGAAGGCTGGCGAGCCGGCGAAGGCTGCTCCATGCACGCAGGCGACACCCTCTTCCTCGAGAAGAGCAGTGACGAAATCTTCGTCATTGTTGATCTTGCAGCCCTTGGCGCTCGTCTTGCCGATGGCCCCGGCGCACGATGGATAGACGTAGAAGGCCCCTTCCGGCTTCGGGCACTTCAAGCCAGAGGCTTGGTTGAGCATGGAAACTACGAGATCGCGCCGCTCGACGAAAATGGCGTTGTTACGAGCGATGAAGTCTTGCGGCCCGTTCAACGCCTCCACCGATGCCCACTGCGTGATCGAATTCGGGTTGGAGGTCGACTGCGACTGCAGCTTCGACATCGCCTTGATCAGCACTTCGGGTCCGCCCGCATAGCCCATGCGCCAGCCGGTCATGCAGTAGGCTTTCGACAGGCCGTTCATGGTGAGGGTTCGGTCGTAGAGTCCGGGCTCGACCTGGGCCGGCGTATAGAACTTATGGCCGTCGTAGAGGAGATGCTCGTACATGTCGTCGGTAAGGACCCACACGTGCGAATTCTTTGGTTGCATTAAGACGTCTGTGAGGGCCTTGATCTCCGCATGATTGTAGGCGGCGCCCGTGGGATTGGATGGCGAGTTGAAAATGAACCACTTGGTAGCCGGAGTAATTGCGCGATCGAGAACCTCGGGCTTCAAGCGGAAGCCGTCCTCGAACTTCGTCTCTGCAAAGATCGGTATACCGCCGCCCAGCTGCACGATATCGGCATAGGACACCCAGCAGGGAGCCGGCATGACGACTTCGTCGCCGGGGTTCAGTGTGGCAAGAAGCGCATTGTAGAGCACCTGCTTGCCACCGGTTCCGACCGAAATCTGGCTCAGCTTGTAATCGAGATTGTTGTCTCGCTTGAACTTGGCTGAAATTGCGGCCTTGAGCTCGGGAATGCCGTCGACGTCGGTGTATTTGGTCTTGCCTTCCTTGAGCGCTTTGACGGCCGCCATTTTGATATTCTCTGGCGTATCAAAGTCGGGCTCTCCGGCAGATAGCGAAATGATATCCCGTCCCTGCGCTTTGAGTTGGCGCGCCTTCATCGAGACCGCGATCGTGGCGGAGGGTTGGATCCGGTTCAAGCTGTCGGCGATAAAGCCCATGTCGTTTGCCTCGTTTCGGGTCATTCGTTTTGATTGTTGTTGCGCTGCACACTGTGAAGCGCGGCCGGACCCTAATGCCGATGCTCTTCAACTTCAATATGCCAGGTATGCCGGTTCAGAAATCGCTTGGCGTGGCTCTAGGACCACAAGAAGTTTCTGTTCATCTCTCGTAAAGCAAATGACCCGAGGTTGGCCACATTCCCGACCCAACGCAGCCACACAGAATCGATGAACTAGCAACATTCCTTGGCGGGTGGGTGTCACGATTGAGAGGGTATTGAAATGACGAAAGTATCTGGAACTCCGGTAGCCTACCGTTTTGTCGCAGACGCGCTCATGGGCTTAGGCTTTTTCGTCCTCATCCTCGCGGCCATTGTTGGTACGGCGCAGCTCGCCCATTGGGCCTCAAGCGCAGCTCACGCCGGCGGCATCATTGAGGCCGTTCAAGCCGCCAACATCGAGGCCAAATCTGAGTTGGTGATGGCCGCAGCCGAGCGAATCGAGCCCTCGAAGGCCTCCGTGGAGGCCGGAAAATTGTTGCCGATCATGATACTTTCGGGCGTTTTTGCCCTGATGTTTGCGTTCAACCTCGCGTTTTTCCGCCATATTCGGCACGCTTATAGGGCGCCCAGGACTGGCCTCGGTCCCTATGCCCGCTGGTCTGGAAGCCGGCAAGATTCGTAAAGTCACTGATGGAAGTTGTTAGGGTTTGCCAGCAACAGGCCTCGCACCTGGACAAGGCAAACCCTATATTTGGGATTGCCTACTAACCACGGGAGACAAAGAAGATGCGCAAGACCTCGAAAACGGCAGCTCTCGCTCTGCATTGGGGTGGCGTTGTTTCTTTGGCTCTGGCCGCATCCGCCTTAGTGATCTTTCTAAATACCGACAAGCTCGTCGAACGCTCACTGAACCATGCGCTCGCCACCGAGGGCCGGTCGACGATTGCCGCAAAGCATCCCCAGCAGATCCCGGTCGCCGGCTCCGAGGACTTCTGGTTGAGCCAGTCTAGTTCGGCGGCCAAGTTCGGTGCTCCCTTGGAACTGGTTTCGGGAAAGGCTCCTATTGGGATCGGAGACACAGTCAAGCTGACAGTTGCCGGTAAGGAGCGCACTTTCGAGGTGGCCGAGGTGGTGTCCATCCCCTCGAACGTGACGCATCTCGAAGCGGGCGCCGGCTCGCGGCTGGTGCTCATTTCCTTGCGAGACAAAGAAAAGCCCTCCGCGCCATTCATCAGGCTCGTAACTGAAGCTACGGCTGGCCCGCTTACAGGGTACGATCCGTCGAGCCAACGCGCGCTCTAGAATTGTTGGCTCCCGGCGGTCCTGAACGCTTGACGTTTTCGCTGCAGCGAAGTGTTGCCTAACCCGCACTCCGACGTGATATGCTGTTTTGAGGGAAAGCGGCCAATTGGCCAATGCATACGTCGTGCAGGGAGCAAGATTCATGAGACTGAACCCGCCAACAATCGTGATCTTTCTGATCTCGTTCGCACTGGCTTCGCTGGCTCTCGTGACGAAGCTCGGCTTCTTCCCTGTTCCACGCTACTTGCCGCACCAGGAATTCTGGCTCGCTATTACGGCATATTTCTCGCTCATGGTGGGAAATCTCGTGAAAGGGCTCTGAAGCTGATAATCGGCTCTGCGCCGGCCCTCCGCACCTTAGCAGGTCGCGAACTGTCATTCGGCAGGTGGGAGTGCACCTTGCGTTGCAGCGTTGTGCACGATCCGCTGTCGCCGAATAAAGAAAATGTTTCGCGCATAAATCAGCACGCCGAACTGACCGAGAATGATGACGGGGTCCAACTTGCGGACCCCGTACGAGAGTACCATCAGGCCGCCGACAAAGCTCAAATGCCAGAAGCTGACGGGCATCGTGGATTGCTTGCGCGCTTCGCTCGCGTTCCATTGGAAGAACCGACGGGCGGTAAACATCACCCGACCGCCAAGGCCGATGGCGAGCCAGATCAGGTCGCCTGCAGAGAGCGCTGACCACCAAGTACGGATGGATTCAACCACGCCCCAGCCTCCTGGTCTTTGTTTGACTGCGCCAGAGCCGTTTCTGCCGGATGCCCAGGAGCCGCAGCCACTCCAGCCAGTACGCGAAGATGCGCGGTCCGCTGCGCCTCGGGGCGCGCGACTTCGGCCACAGGCGAAATGCGCGTGCGTTTGCGGATCCATCTCACTCCAATGAGGTCGTAGATCCCGATATGTGCCCGACCGAGGTTTGTATATTTCGATTTTCCGGCCTCTCGGCTGCGATCGTTGACGGGGAGATAAGCGACCATGTGTCCGTAGGTGACGAAGAGCGCCGGCAGATAGCGATGCATGCCGCAATAGAACGGTAACTCGAGGAAGGCATCGCGGCGGAAGACTTTAATCCCGCATCCGGTATCGGGACATCCATCGTCGAGTACGCGGTTGCGCAGCCAGTTCGCGAATTTCGAGCCCATCCTTTTCGATCCATCGGCTTGCCGGTTCCTGCGAATGCCCCCGATCAGCGAGGTACCAGGACCAAGTTGGTCCAACAGTGCGTGCAGGCGTGAAATATCGGCCGGGTCGTTTTGTCCGTCGCCGTCCATGGTGGCGATAATGCTGGCCTTGGAAAATCGTATGCCCGTTCGAAGGGCCGAACTTTGGCCCGAGCGTTTCAAGTGTCGGAGAAGCCGGAGCCGCGGGTAACGTGGCATCAGCCGCTCAATCTCGCTGGACGTCTCATCCGTGCTTCCATCATCGACCACGATGACTTCGGCCAAGAGGTCCGGGCGAACAACCCGAAACGTTTCTTCGACCAGGCGGCCGATGTTGCCGGCCTCATCGAGGGCCGGAATGACAACAGAAATTCTTTCTTCGTCGGCCCAAGTCATTGGTGCCCCCGTGTTTTGACAATGAGATGTTCAGATGGATCTGCGAACGCAGATGCGAACTGCTGCAACGGTGCCGCGTTGAGTGGCAATCGGAACCGGACGGACAGATTTGCGAATAAGGCGCAGATCAGGACGGCCGTGATGGCCATGAAAACGCCCGCGAATAGCACGTCACTGAGGAAATGTCCGCCTGTGCTGATGCGAACGAGGCCCGTACCTAAACCAGCAATCAGTCCACCGGCAACGAGGGCAACTCGCCATTGCGGCCAGAGAAGTGCGCTAGCAAAAAAGAGCGCGAAGACGGAAGCCGCCTCTCCGCTCACGAACGAGCAGTTGTCCACGCACTGCCGGGAGGGTACGAGGGGTGGCGTGAACTCTAGTTTGCCGCCGAACTCCACGACCTCGCGCGGACGCGCACGACCCCAATTGTCCTTGAGAACCACATTGGCAAGTAGCCCCGGTCCGATGGCGAACGTTGCCAGCAGCACCAGGCATTTTGTTTGATCGCGCCCGAAGGGTTCCGATGCCCTCAGTGTGGCACGCATGAGGGCATAGAACGCCGCGAGTAAAAAGCTCGCCGACAGCGCGATCGCGGCGTATCGCGGGACGATCATGATACCGTTTTCGTGGCACCATCCGCTGTGCCGCTTGTCGCCGCCGCATGCCTCGCGCAATGCACCCGAGAAGTCGAGATCGAGATGAGGGTTGAACAGGAAGAGCAACCCGAGCCCGGCGCCGGTTGCCAACGCTCCGAGCAGCATGACCCGGCGAAACCGCATCTCTTCAGGTGCGTCGAGGCCCCTCATCATTTCTCAGCACCACTGTAGTCTCGCAGGTCCACGAGGTGCACCGTTCTCGCGCCGAATTGACCAACCCGAACCGTTCTCATCCCGAGATCGTGGAGGGTCCGGAAATGCTTGGCGATGCCGCCCTTCGGAGAACGGAGCCCGACGAAGAGCACGGGCCCGCCTGACTTCGCGGTATAAGCCCGCGTCTGCTCAAAATGATTGCTCGGCCCCCTTGCTGAGGGCCAGGCATAGACCGGAATATTTGCGTCGCGCCCGTAATAGAGGAGCGCTCCTGCAATATCGCGATCGTTGGTCAATATCGCACGGTATGGCGATTTTTGCTCAGCCTTGGACCATTCTGCGAGAACGGCGGCGGTGAGATCGCGATTGCCAAGTGTGCGCGCGAATGGGTCTCCTGCCAGAGGAAGTTCAAAACGTCCGGCCTGCCAAGTGGCGACCGCAATCACAACTCCGATGGCCGCATGCACCCCAAGGGAGACGTGCAACAGGCAATCCAACTTGTCCCGCAGCAAGGTGACGACAACCAGGATCGTCGCTGCCACGTATGCGGGCGCTGCCCAGTTGGCGTGAC
>CAZSNH010000047.1:0-11449 GCA_964607855.1 uncultured Hyphomicrobium sp.
GCGAATACAGGAAGGAGCTCGCCGAGTGGCAGAAGAAGGGCTTCCAGCGCGTCAAGATCAACGGCACCATTTACGAGATCCCGGACGCGCCCAAGCTCGATAAAAAATTCAAGCACGACATCGACGTCGTCGTCGATCGCCTGGCCATCAAGGGTGACATCAAGAGCCGGCTTGCCGATTCCTTCGAGACGGCTTTGAAGCTCGCCGATGGACTTGCGATCGTTGAACTGGCGGACAAGCCTCTGCCCAAGTCCGAGACGGAAGGCGCAAACAAAAGCAAGAACGACACGCATGAGCGCATCGTCTTATCCGAGCGCTTCGCGTGCCCCGTCTCCGGATTCACGATCGAGGAGATCGAGCCGCGGCTTTTCTCCTTCAACGCGCCTGCCGGCGCCTGCCCCAAGTGCGACGGCCTCGGTACGGAGCTGCAATTCGAGCCCGAGCTCGTCGTTCCCGACGGTTCGCTCTCCTTGAAGGAGGGTGCCATTTATCCCTGGTCCAAGACAGGCGCCACCTCGCCCTATTACGAACAGACGCTCGAAAGTCTCGCCAAACACTACAAGGTCAGTATGAGCACGCCGTGGCAAAAGCTCCCCAAGCACGTGCAGCTTGCGATTCTGTTCGGCTCGGGGGAGGAGGAGATCGTCTTCACCTACTGGGACGGCATGCGCAACTACAAGACCGAGAAAACCTTCGAGGGCGTCATCGGCAACATCGAGAGGCGCTGGCGAGAGACAGACTCGGAATGGGTGCGCGAGGAATTGTCCCGCTACCAGGGCTCGCACCCGTGCGATGCCTGCGGCGGCTACCGCCTCAAGCCGCAATCGCTCGCGGTCAAAGTCGGCGGCAAGCACATCGGCGAAGTCTGCGACCTCTCGATCAAGGCGGCAAACCAGTGGTTTGAGGATGTACCCAAGACCTTCACCAAGCAGCAGACCGAGATCGCGACCCGGATCCTGAAGGAGATCCGCGAGCGCCTCGCCTTTCTCAACGACGTCGGCCTCGAATACCTGACGCTTTCGCGCTCATCCGGCACGCTTTCGGGTGGAGAATCCCAACGCATCCGGCTGGCGTCGCAAATCGGCTCGGGTTTGACTGGCGTGCTCTATGTTCTGGACGAGCCTTCGATTGGATTGCATCAGCGTGACAACGATCGGCTCCTCGGCACGCTCAAGCACCTGCGCGACATCGGCAACACGGTGATCGTCGTCGAGCACGACGAGGACGCAATCCTGCAGGCCGACCACGTCGTCGACATCGGGCCTGGCGCCGGTGTGCACGGCGGCGAAATCGTCGCGCAAGGCACGCCCGACGACATCATGGCCAATCCGGAGAGCCTGACGGGACAGTATCTCTCGGGCGTGCGGCAAATTCCGGTTCCCAAACAGCGGCGGAAATGGGATGCCTCTCGCACGTTGAAAGTGGTCGGTGCGCGCGGCAATAACCTGCAAAACGTTACGGCCGAGATCCCCTTGGGCCTTTTCACCTGCATCACCGGTGTCTCAGGTGGCGGCAAGTCGACGTTGCTCATTGACACGCTCTATCGTGCGGTGGCCCGCCGCCTCAACAACGCCCGCGAGTATCCAGCCGAACATGACAAGATCATCGGCCTCGAACACCTCGATAAGGTGATCGACATCGACCAGAGCCCGATCGGGCGCACGCCGCGATCGAACCCGGCGACCTATACCGGTGCCTTCACGCCAATCCGCGAATGGTTTGCGGGGCTGCCGGAAGCGAAAGCTCGCGGCTACGAGCCGGGCCGCTTCTCCTTCAACGTCAAGGGGGGGCGCTGCGAAAAGTGCCAAGGCGACGGCGTTATCAAGATCGAGATGCACTTCTTGCCCGATGTGTACGTGACCTGCGAGGAGTGCAAGGGCAAGCGTTACAATCGCGAGACCTTGGACGTGCGGTTCAAGGATAAGTCGATCGCGGACGTGCTCGACATGACGGTCGAGGAAGGCGCTGAGTTCTTCAAGGCCGTACCGTCGATCCGCGACAAGCTCGAGACCTTGGCGCGCGTCGGCTTGAACTACATCCACATCGGCCAACAAGCCACCACACTCTCAGGCGGAGAAGCCCAGCGCATCAAGCTCTCGAAGGAGCTGTCACGCCGTGCCACGGGGCGAACGCTCTACATTCTGGATGAGCCGACGACGGGGCTTCATTTCCATGATGTGGCAAAGCTCCTGGAGGTGTTGCACGAGCTTGCTGACGCCGGCAACACGGTGGTCGTGATCGAGCACAATCTCGAGGTCATCAAGACCGCCGACTGGATCATCGATCTCGGTCCCGAAGGCGGCGACGGCGGCGGGCGCATCGTCGCTTCCGGCACACCCGAAGACGTTGCAAAAGTCAAGGAAAGCTACACGGGGAAATATCTGCGCGATCTGCTTGCGCGCCGGAGCAAGGGCGGGGGCCGGAAACAAGCAGCGGAGTGAGGTCCGAGAGATTCCTCGTTGCATGCGTTCTCTATTTGTTCTAATATGCCGACATTGGAGATTCGGCACATGCCTCAAGTCAAATTCGGCAGCACAGATACAGTCAAGAAACTGGAATGCCTTGAGAAATATTTGAAAGCGTTCCTGAATGTATTTAAGAACCTGGCTTGGGCGCACACAATTTACATCGATGCATTCGCCGGGACCGGAGAAATCCCTCAATCGGCAAATTATCCGCAACTGCCCTTGGACGACGAGGGGCAAGCATTTGTTGTCGGGTCAGCCCGCAGAGCTTTGGGGTTGAGTGAGAAATTCGACGAGTACATTTTCATCGAAAAGAAGCGTGGCCACGCGCGCGAGCTAGAAAGATTGAAGGCAGCCTACCCTGATCGTTCCGACAAGATCACCGTCATCAACAAAGACGCGAATGTTGCTCTTCAGAAGCTTTGCGCAGATCGCGATTGGCAAAAATGCCGGGCCGTTGTTTTTCTAGATCCGTTTGGTAGTCAGGTAGAATGGAAAACGATTGAGGCTATCGCCCGAACGAAGGCGATAGACCTCTGGTACCTATTCCCAGCAGGCTTGAGCGTCCATCGGCAAGTTCGGACGAAGGACGGCACTGTCCATGAAGAGCATCAGGCGTCGCTGGACAGGATATTGGGAACTCGCGAATGGCGAAAGGCATTCGCAGAAACCTATGAAGCTCCCGATCTCTTCAAAGCTTCTTCGCTTCAATCTCGTAAAGTAGTCACTGCTTCGTCTGCTACGGACTTTATGATTAAACGCATGAAGGGTGTCTTCAAAGGCGGTGTGCTCAACGACTGGCTGCCACTGGGTTCGGGGAAAGTGCACATGTTTTCGCTGTTATTCGCGTGGGCGAATCCTAGTCCAAATGCTAGGAAGGCGGGAAGCATAGCGAAGTCCGTAATGAGGAGCGGGAAACATGGCCGGCGCCAGTGACATTGAATGGACCGACGCCACGTGGAACCCGCTCTCGGGCTGCCTCATGGTCTCGCCCGGTTGCACGAACTGCTACGCCATGCGCATGGCCGCGCGGCTGCAGGCGATGGATCATCCATCCTACCGAGGCGTCGTACGCAAGAGTGGCGGCAGACCGGTTTGGACCGGCAAGCTCCACTTCAACGAGGCCGCGCTCGAAATCCCACTGCGCTGGCGAGCGCCGCGGCGCATCTTTGTCAACTCCATGTCCGATCTTTTCCAGGATGGCGTGCCGCCCAAGTTCATCGCGCATGTTTGGGACGTAATGAAACGCGCGCACTGGCACTCGTTCCAGATTCTCACCAAGCGCCCCGACAACATGCGTGCCGTTCTCGAAGAAGCGAATCTCCCGGTTCTGTGCAACGTATGGCTGGGCACGTCGGTCGAAAGTATGGCCTACATCGAGCGCATCAAAGTCCTGAGGGCAGTCCCGGCAGCAGTGCGCTTTGTTTCATTCGAGCCGTTGCTCGGCTCCGTTGGCCGCCCGAACCTCAGGAGAGTCGACTGGGCCATCGTTGGCGGAGAGTCAGGGCCCGGCGCTCGGCTCATGCAAACCGCTTGGGTCGAAAACATCCAACACGCCTGCGAACGGCACGGCACGGCGTTCTTTTTCAAACAATGGGGCGGCACCAATAAAAAGAAAGCGGGACGCCTCCTCTACGGCCGAACGTGGGATGAGTTCCCCCGTCCTCTGCTTGAAGCAGCGGAGTGAATGGATGTTCAATCGCCTTGCGATTGAACTGTCACAGCCCGACTAATACCAGCGATACTTCTTCGCATGCCAAAGTGAACCTCGCTGGCTTTTATAAAGATACCAGCAGTATTCACTATCTTTCTTGTCCCGGCACCCGTAGGTACGAAGCAGCCAGCGATCGCGATCGTTGGTGGGGCCACCGGCCTTGGCGTGCATGCGCGCCGCTTCCGCTTCGCCTGCTTCACCAAGACCTCTCGCGAGCGCCGCATCCGCAAGGCCCAAAGCGCCTAGTACGACGAGCGCAAATACGAACTTGTGCATCTCTCATCTCTCCTTAGGCAACTTGGAGAGTCTAGTGCCGGGTGCTTTCAACTTCAAGCCATGCCGTACCGGGCCGAGCGCCGAGTTTGTGCTATCCAGCGCCAGTGACAGATCACGAAATGGTGTAAGTTGGGTCCCGGGCATGAAAGCCGGGATGACAACGCTGGAGCTCCCGGCGGGCCTGCTCAATCCCGCAAGACGGAGCGGATCTGCTGCTCGTATTGAGACACGGCCTCCAAGGCGCGCGCCTTCATCACCGGATCCGTCGGGACCTGCGCCGTGAAGCCCTCAATGGCCGCCCGCGCGTTGTTCACGATCGTTCCGGCCGCTTGCTGGGGGACCATCTCGCGCGAGCAGATCTTCTGCAGGAGCTGCGTGAGGATCACCCCTGTGGCGAGGGCGAGCCCGTTGACCTCGGCAATCTCGCGCTTCAACTTCGCGATCTCTTCATTGATCTCATTTCCGTTTGCCATGTCCTAAGAACTCCCCCGAATCTGCTCGTCTGTGGGGCTCTTACCACGCCGGAGTGCAATCTTGCGAGAGCGGTGGATCGCCGCTCTTGCCCGGCCGCGGGGTGCCGGGCACAGTCGCTCCTATGATGAGCGCCCTCCTTCCCAACACACCTAGCATGCTCCCCCGTACCCCATGGCATCCGATAGCGGCGGCGGTGGCGACGCTCGCGATCATCAGCCTATCTCCACTCGCTGGCGCGGCGGCAGCCCGTCTTTACGCCCACGCTGTCGGATTAGGTGCAACGGGCGTGGTCATCAGTGGCAATATCGATCGCTTTCTCATGACGTACGAAGCGATCTATACCGCTGTCCTCAATCTCACGATGATAGCATTAACGCTTCTCGCCGCGCGCGCGTTCGGCGGCAGGCCCGCCGAAGTCTTGGCTCTCAAGCCCCCGCCAGAGGGAAAGAGCGCTTATACCCGTGCAATTCTCGTGGCGATTGGCGCCACCGTTATCTGGTTCGCGCCCCTTCTTGCCCTCGCGCCCGATTTGGTTGCCAAGGATTTCCGCCCCTATGCGGAGCTCATGACCCGCGAGCGCAGCTACCTGATGCCACCCAATTCCTGTCTCCTTGCCCCCGTCGCCGAGGAGTTCCTGTTCCGCGGCTTCCTGTTTCCGGCGCTTGCAAAGTCGCGCCTTGGCATCGCCGGGGCCGCGATCATGAGTTCAGCCGCCTGGACCGCCCTTCACGTCAACCGCACCGACCTCGCGATGGTGCAGCTCTTCGCGGCAAGCCTTCTCCTGTGCTGGCTGTTGATGAAGTCGGGCAGTCTCAGAATACCAATCCTCTGCCACGCTCTTTTTAATGCCGGGGTCAGCGTCATCGTCATCGGGTTTGGCATACCGCAGTGACAGCCCCACCGCGCTCGCCATCCCGAGCCCGTGTGAGCCGCATCAATCGTAGGAGCGCCGCTTCTTCTTTTTGCGGACGACGTGGCGCTCGATGTCGCGGTGGCCCGTATCACAATCCGGATGGTCGGATGACGAATAGCAGCCGTAGCGGCGAAGAAGCTCGACGTCACGATCATCGAGGATGAAACCGAACTTCGCGCGCGCCCGTGAGGCCTCGACCTCGAACGGGTTATCAGCCGTTGCGTGTTGAACGCTAAGGATGGTTGTGGCGCTCACGCTCAGCACCACCAGGGCCGCCAGTTTCGTGCTCCTCGAAATCGGCACACAATTTCGTTTCATGACGTGCCTTCGGCTGATCAACGCTCTCTTCATACCACCACGACGGACCCGACGGCCGTCAATATTTCTTTTTCTTGCGTTTTGCAGAGTAGGCCGTCTGATTGCCGCTCCCCAGCGCCTTGCAAAATTCATTCTTGGAATCGGAATAGCATCCCCAGCGACGCAGGAGTTCCTTGTCGCGATCGGACAATGGGCCTGGATCCTTCGCGTTCACGCGGGCCATTTCGATTTCGCGGGCATTATCCGCCCGAACGTCTGAACCGGCACTCACGGCCAGAGCCGAAATGATGAATGCCACCACTCCCACGGCTGCCTTCACGGTTCGTCCCCCTCATTCCCCAACGCAGTCGACATAGGCTTCATCGCACCGCTTCATGCTCTGATTGAACGCCACTTCGCACTGTTCGCACACATCGTCGCCCTTCTTTTCGCAGGTTTCCTGGCATGCTTCGAGCGAAATCGTGGCCTGCGTGGTACACTTGTTGTGCCTGTCGTCGCATCGCTCGCGGCCTGCGGCCCTCGCCGTGAGATTAACCTCCGCAAGGTTGAGCAACACAACACCGAAGCACATGGCGAGGAGCACGCCCTTGAGCCGAATGACCATGGCTGCCTCCACGAGCGTCGCGTATTTCTTTGAAGACTAACACATGAGGCCACGCGATGCAGCCCTTATGCCGCATTCGGCAGCCCTTAGTTGGCGGAGGTCTCCATGCGCACCGAAAACGCGCCGCGCAAGTCGCCGGCCTTGAAGCCCGTCGCCTGATCTTGCGGATAGAGTTTGTCGATCTCGGCTTTGAGAGCCGGATCGAGGTTCGCGCCATGACACGTGAGGCATGGCTCGGCCGCCATCGGAATGGCCTTCATGTAGCGAAAGCTTCGCGCCTCACCCTCGCCCACGGTTTCGGAATGCTCGAGGGATGCCGGATCGGCGCCGGTGGCGATCTTGGCCGCGAACTCTTCGAGCACTTTGCGTTCCCAGTCGTCCGGCGCGTTCTTCGGATTGCGCACCTTGAGAGCCGTTCGCGAGACTGCAAGCCCATGCTCCTGAGATATGGCCTCGGCGAGGCTCGGTGCCGCCGTCCGGCACACCCCAATCGCGGAAACCGGCCCACCTGCCTTGATGGCACCCATGAGCTGCGCCTTGAGGCTTTCGCCAAGCCCCTTGATGGCGGCGCGCGCCTTTGCGAGCTCCCCATCCCCTGCGTGGCACTGGGCGGCCATGGCAGCCAAACCAAGGACGACAACACATCCTGAAACGGAAATCTTGAAGCGCATGGCCCTTCTCCTTGCATCTCATGGGTTGCCGACGCTCCCTTGAGTGTTGCGAATTCATCGATTTGCCGCAAGCCCGCCCTCATCGTTCGCCAGCATGCTCATTGGACCCACAGAAAAAAGGAATCCCCGACATGCGTTTCATCACGTCCGCCGCCGCTCTGGCCTTGGCATTTTCATTTTCGGGCTCGGTTCCCGCTCTGGCTGCTGACCCGGCGTTCGTCGGCACATGGGGCGTCGACAAAGCGCAATGCAAGCTTGCGCAGGACAACGAAGGCGCTCCGATGGTCTTCACAAAGGACGGCTACGATCAGCACGAGACGCACTGCAAGTTCAAGTCGGTCGACGGCAAGGAGAATACCTGGAAGATTTCGTCCGAATGCACTGTCGAGGGCAGCGCTGAAAAGTTTGATTTCACGCTGATGGTCGACGGCGACATGATGTTCATGGGCGACGATTCGGACGGGGATGAGTACGTGCGCTGCAAGTGAGGAAGAGGGACGGCACATCAACGGATCAGGCGCGGCGCCAAACGGCCCGCGCCTTTTCTTGTCCCTCAAGTGTCTCAAAAAAAGTCTCTCAGGATTTTGCGGCCGCGACCGCCGCCAGGTTCAAAAGACCCTTATTCAACATCTCACCCGTCATCGCCTCGGCGCGCAAGAGCGTGCAGATTATCCTTTGTGCGATGGGGCGCGCGCCCGTCATCTGCCAGGTTACGACCGTCTTGCCGCCCTCGGGCTTGAAAGTGAAATCGGCGATGGCCGAGCCCGCCATCGGTTCCTCGAAATCAAGTTTGATTTTGATATGCTCAGAAGGCTTACTTCCAAAAATAGTCATCTTGCCCCTGCCGATTTCTGAATTGCCGGTCCATCGGCAAGTGGCTCCTTTTCCGGACACTGGTCCTTTGAACGTCGATTTGGCGTTGGGATCCATTCTTGGCTTATGAGCTCCAGGCTTCCCATTTGTGGAAGCCGTTCACATAAGAAAAAATCGCGGAAGCTTGAGCCGCGATTTTGGCTCGGCGCGAGGTCCCCTGCGGCGAGCATGGCGATTTAAGCCAAAAATGTCACGATGACCGCTTCTCCCAAAATATAGGGAGCCTTTTCATCGCAATGGGTTACCTCCAAGTGGATCTGCGCTGCCGATAACTCGTCGAGACGACAGGCCATCGCGGCGATCTCGAAACATCGGCAGGCCACTTCGCCGTTGAACCACCTTCCCACATGAATCGTATTGAAATCATAGCCACGAAGGGGCTTCGGAGGGGGGTGTTCCCAAGGTAACAGTATGCGGGAACAGGAACCCCTAAGGTGAAAAGCGGGATGCGAACACATATCCGTTACCGGTTGAGGGCAAATAGAATTTTGACTTGATTAAGGCAGATGCCGGACCCATCTGGGGGCTACGTAAAGTAGAAAAGTGAGACGTGCCATGCTGGCTACGCACGAAGGCAGCACTCCGAAATTCGAGACGCGAAGCCATTCCGAGCAACCGTCTCCGCGCAAGCCTGCATGCTATAACAGCCCCACCCGCTCGATCGAGACGGGTGCATTCCTGTTCCAGGCCGGCGATACGAGGGCCACCATCTATCGAGTGGTGTCGGGAGCGTTCTGCCACTACATGAACTGGGACGACGGCCGCCACGACGTCATCGAATTCGCTTTCCCGGGCGATATCATCGGTTTTGGTCATCTCGAGACCCATATCAGCTCAGCCCAGGCGATGGTTCCCTCCGAGGTTTGCGTTGTCAGTGCGCGCGACTTTCAAATGGCGCTGGACCAGGATGCCCAGTTGACGGCTCGGCTCACGGCGGCGGCAGACAGGGAATTCGACGTGCTGCGCCAGCGTTCCATTCGCATCGTAAAAGGCGATATGGAGCACCGTGTCGCAGCATTCCTTCTCGCGCTTTCAGCCGCAGCTATGACCGAAGGTCGCGACCCATGTGTCATTTCCGACAGCCTCACCTGCGGGGCGGCGGCGTCTCTTCTCAACGTCGATATCGAGAAACTAGCCTCAGCGCTTGCCGCGCTCGAGGCAAAGGGCTTGATTGAACGCGACGGGAAGGGCTTGCGCCTCATCGATATGGAGGGGCTTGAGGCACTCACTCAGCCCAATTAATCCGCCTCACTCAGTCGTTGCTTTGGAATTGCAGGTCTCGCGCCGGCTCTTATAAGTGAAGGGCAAACGCAAACCGGTCATGAAGACCCCATGGCGTGCACCTGCTCACCTCGCAGCCTCGTGACAGCTTTCGCGGGCGGGGCATTGAGTGTCATCGTTTTTCATCAGAGCGCGGTAGCGGCGCTCTACGGCCTTTCGATGATGCCACCCGGTTTCGAGCCTTGGTCAATGTCACCTGTTCCGCCCCTTGGAATTCCGGCTGTGCTTTCCAAGGCCTTCTGGGGTGGGCTTTGGGCGATCCTCTTATGGCAGTTCCTCCATCAGGCGACGAGAATTGCTTATTGGGTCGGCTGGACGGTGCTCGGAGCGATCGCTCTTCCCCTCGTTGCCATTTTCGTCGTGCCCCCGCTCAAGGGGGCGCCGATCCCTGACATTGGCGAGCGCCTGCCGCTCTACGCCTTCATCAATGCGCTGTGGGGCCTTGGCACCGCCCTCATTCTGAAGTCACTCCGAGCCGCCGGCAACAGTGCAGGTTGCGGTGTGAGGCAGGGCATGAATTAGCGGCACCCCGTCACCGGAGCGCCGCTTCTGGAAGTCAGAATATCCTTGGGTGGTTATTGGGCCGGAGCCGGGATCGGCGTCACCGTCATGGACGCGAATCCCATGTAAAACACCAAGCCGAAGATCACCGCGAAAACAATCGCCGTGACGAGGGCGTTCACGAACCGGTTGCTGAACGACAGCATGTTACCGATCAGGTCGACGAAGAACACGATTGCCGCGCCGATGAGTACGGGCGTCAACCAAGACATATCTGCTGGCATTTGGGTGCCTCCCCCTTTGTTTTGCCTCGCCGGAAACCCGGCAGTGCCAGCTTATATCAGTGCAGCCCCATCATGGGAAACCCGCCAGCCGAAATAAATGCCTGGTAGCACCACTTAGGTTTTGCTCTGTGTTTTCCTGATCTTAATCCGCGTGGCATAAGAACTCAGCGTACCGCGCGGCCCACGTTCAAGGCCTCAGAAAGCCCTTTAAGTTGATCCAGGCCCTTGGCTCCCGAGAGATCAGCTTCATCGAGATTCGCCCCCGTGACATCGGCTCCCGTAAGATCGGCCTCGCGGAAATCGGCTCGCGTCAGATCCGAGCCGCGCATATTGGCTCCCCTCAGGTCCGTGCCTTTGAAATGGGAGTAGCTGAAGTTCGCACCGCCAAAATTGCTATCCTTCAGAATGGCGCCCGAGAAATTCGCCGCCCGGAAGCTGCCCCGGCCCAAACTCAAATTCTCGTCCCGTCCGTCGGTACCGACGAACTTGACGCCAGTCATATCGGCACGCTGAAAATCGGCGAAGTCGAGACGCCCGAATATGCGCGCGCCCGTCATGCGGGCATCCGAGAAGCGCGGCGCCTCACCAACGTGAGGGGCAAGTCCGGCATAGATGCTTGGCCTCAGGATGGTTGTTTCCACCAGGATCGCTTCTGCAAAGTCCGTCCTGGTGATCGTTGCGCGGTCAAGCTTCGCACCCGTGAGATCGGTCCTGGCGAGGCTCGCTTCCGAAAGATCAGCGCCATAGAGATTGGCACCGGCGAGGTTTGCACCTTTGAAATCGAGCCCGGCGAGATCGAGGCCCGAGAAGTCCTTGCCGGTGAAGTCCGCCGTCTCGCCATTGGCGATCTTGAAGAGCTTCTGGCTGATCTCGCGTGCCGACATGTCAGCCGCCCAAAGAGCGCTGCCAAGGGCGGCGGTTCCCACGAGAAGGCTCAGAACGAATTTCAAGCGCGGCACGGGTGAACGCATCCTCAAAGTCCCACAATTACGCTTCGGTAGCGGACATAACTTTAGCCCGCTCCAAACCGCGCAACATGAAATTCTGCTAACCGGTCCCGCGGTCAAGACTTTCT
>CAZSNH010000048.1:0-11409 GCA_964607855.1 uncultured Hyphomicrobium sp.
GCCTCCGCTTCCAGCATGCAGCTTGAATCAGATCGCGACTGATTCGGGAATCACCCTCGATTCAGTCAAAGTCGGATAGGCGTTAGGGCGTCATTTGGCGGCGAGGAACTCGGGTCCGGTTCCGACGATCTTGGTGTCGATGGAGCCCACGACTTTCTTATCCTTACCTCTGTAGTCGAAGGCCGAGAGGATCACGCGAATCGTCTCGAGCCGGGCCCGGCGCTGGTCATTGGCGTGAACGATCGTCCACGGTGAAGTTGCTGTGTGCGTGAAGCGGAACATCTCAGTCTGGGCATTTGTATAGTCGTCCCACTTGTGGATGGCCTTGAGATCGATGTCGGTGAGCTTCCACTGTTTGATCGGATCGTGCCGGCGCTGGTGGAATCGCTTCAATTGCATTTCCTGGCCGATCGTCAGGTAGAACTTGAAGAGGCGAATTCCGTCTTGAACAAGGAGGGTTTCGAACTGGGGCGCATCGCGCAGGAAGTCGGCGACCTGATCCTCCGTGCAGAAACCCATCACGCGTTCAACGCCGGCCCGGTTGTACCAGGAGCGATCGAAGAGGACGATGTCACCCTTCGTCGGGAGGTGTGCAATGTAGCGCTGGAAATACCAATGGCCGCGCTCGGTTTCGGTTGGCTTAGGAAGTGCGACGCTGCGCGTATGGCGGGGATTAAGGTGTTCCACGAAACGGGCAATGCAGCCGCCCTTTCCGGCGGAGTCGCGCCCCTCGTAAATGGCAACGATACGTTCGCCGGTTGCCTGGACATGAGACTGCAATTTGACGAGCTCGGTCTGAAGCGCGAGCAACTCCTTCTCATAAGTCTCCTTCTTCATTTTTTTTTCGTACGGGAAACCGCCGGATGCGAGCGCTCTGTCGTCGAGGGCTTTCGGCAATTCTTTGGCGTTGATGTCGAAGTCTTTGAGAAGGGGATGGTCAATTTTGCTAGGATTGGGTTCTGCCGCGACGTCTTTTGATTTGCCGTTCTTGGCCATGGGTTCCCCGCGTCGTTTCTAGACTTTAGCCGTACTAATCGAAGGCGTGAGCTTCGGCCATTGCGGCTCAATTCGCAAGCGCGAGGCAGCCGAAAAAGCTGATCCGGGGTGTCCGGTTTGAACGCCATTGGGAAGGCTCCAAGGGGCCATCCTTCAGCCCAACTCGCGACAAAAACGCTCTCTACGCACGCAAGTGGATCACAAATTCCGGGGCTGATGAGGAGTTAGAGAGGCAATTCGTTCGTGGAACCGGCAAGGGCTAAGCGGCAGCCCGAATAAGAAACTCAATTGGTTCCAAGGCGATCAACTCGATAGGTCAACCCCATGGCGTACGCGCCCGACGCGACCCCATTGCGCGGCCAGTTTCCGCGTTCCTCTAAGCTCGATTTCGGTTCCGATGGCGAACCGGGTTGGGGCGAACCAAGACAAGCCCCGCGCGATCTCAAGAAACTCTTTCTCGTTGCGGGACTGGGCATCCTCTCGTGGGTGGCGACATACGTCGGCATGCTCGAGCTCATCGAAGCCAATATGGGTGATCTACCTCTCATCCATAAACTTATCATCGGCTTCTCGGTCGCCATGCTGATGACCATGATCATCTGGCTTCTCGACCAGATGTTCGCGCCCATCGGCACCTTTACCAAGGCCCTTTACGTGGCAGGATACCTGTTTCTCACCATCATCTCGGTCGGCTTCGGTTTCGGCTTCTATTGGAAGGTTCTGGAAAGCCGTTCGGAATCCTCGCGCTCGGCAGAAAGTGCCGTGAGCCAAGTGCAGGGCTCGCTGCATGCCGCCTCGACGCGTCTCGAACAGCTCAATGCAACGCTCGTGCAACTTGCAGCACTTTCAAGCGAGAAGGCCGAGCTCGAGCGCTCCAAAGGAACCTCCTGCCCCAACAGCAAGCCCGGCGATGGGCCGCGCCGTGCCATGCGCGAAGAGGATGCACAAAAATTCACCTTCGCCTCTGACTTCGTCAAAGGCCGCGTTGACGCTGTCAAAAGCGAGATGTCGTCGCTCGACGGGGAACTTGCAAAAATTGTCAAAGACGACAAAGGCATCATCGACGCCAAGACCGGAACGCGCAACGAATTCATGAAGGCCTTGGGCCGCAAGCTCGACAAGACGGTGACAGGCTTCAATGCGTTCCGCACCGATCCGCAACTGCGCCAGCTGCGCTCCGATCTTTCAGACCGGGCTGACAAGACGACATTCGGCGATCCGAAGAAGGGAGGCTTTGTGTGTCCCGATCCGCAGCTTCAGCAGGCCCTCAAGGGTGCCGTGCGCGCAATCGATCAGCTTCCCGAACTGCAGAAACCCGAGATTGCCGCCGTCGAGGGCTCGGAAGCCACCATCGAAGCTTTCCGCCGCCTCACGGCTACCTTCTACGGCATGCTCTCGTTCAAGATGCCCCCCTCCGCCGATGAACTGCGCGAGCTTCAGAAGAAGGCCGTCCAATCGGTCGAGAACGCGGGCAGCCGGCCGCTGACGGTCGAAAGCGCCGGCCTGTCGAAGCGCGACTATGTTCCGCTCGCCATTGCGATTTTTGTCGATCTTTGCCTGTTGCTCGTCTCCATGGGAAGGCCGGTAAACCGGCTGCACGGATTGCTGCCGAAGATGCGCGAGGCCGAGCAGGGTCCTGTCATCCAGATCCTGTCACGCTTCAACGACATCCATCGCGATTCCGAGATCCGGCAGAATTTCGAGCTCTTCCGGCACGTCGTGTTCGATTACCACGGCGACTACTATGTTGCGGTGCCCCTCGACGCTCCTGTGCGCTTGAGCGCGGAGCAGAGAGCGGATTTGCAGCATGAAGCCCACCTCCTCGCCAATCTTTTCACGAGCTTCGAGAAGGAGCGCATTTTCAAGCGTGTATACAACCCGCTTCTCGGCACCGCCTCCATTCAGAAGCGTCTGCGCCGCCAAGGAAGCAAGTTTGCGGCCTGCGAAGCCTTCCGGACTTACCGTTTCCGGGATGGCGCATGGTCCGAAATCATTCTGGGGGCCGTGATGGGTGCCGCCAAGCGCGTCGAAGCGCAGAAGCGCCGCCAGATGCTTGAGGAAGAGCTCTTCCGTTCCCACGAGCCAGCCTTTACGCGCCCTGCCGGGCCGGTTCGTCCACCGTCCATGCCTGAGAAGGAGCCATTGAAACGTGATCCGGGGGTGCCTCTCTTCGACGATCCTATTGCCGAGGCCGCATTGTCTCAGGGGGTGCTGAGCCTCATCCGGAACCCTCAGGACAGATCCAAGTTTAGCCCGCGTCCGCCAGAGGCCGAAGCCGGGCTCGCCGCGAGCTACGGAGCCCACGGGCGGCACGCGCAAGCCGACCTTGCTCGGAGCGAGCGGGAGGCAGCTCACGCAGCTCGAGCAGCCAATAACAACACGATGCCGGGCGGCTTTAGAGACGAGGCGAAGACGGCAGAGAATGTCGTGCCTCTTGAGGGTGTGCGTCCCCGCCCGGCGCCGAGAGCTCCTCTTGCTGCACTCGATGTCGGGATGTCGGCCGCAGGCACTGCGGCTGCGGCGGTTCGGATGACCGAAGAGCGTCGCTATGAACTCACTGCAGATGCAACTCCAGAACGGAATGGTCACGAGACCTTCGGCGTCGTGTTGAGCCGCGAAATGGCAACGGTCGCGCTCCCTGCGGGAGAGGGCGCGCTTCCGGACGGTATCATTCGCCGTTTGAGCGAAGCTCTTTCTGGCCCCGCAGATCAGAAGAGAGGAACATGCGAGAGTATTGATGCTGATCCAGCTTCGGCAGCAGCGCCCTCTCATGCTCCCGTCTTGCGCAGTTTTTCTGAAGAGCCAGCAAGCGAGGACGAAATCACGGATTTGAGCATGGATCCGGACACCGAGGATGCGGTGGGCATTGCCGGCCGTCTGCGTCCGGGACTCCCTGCTCAGTAAGAATTCCTAAACTTCTAAAAAGACTTGAGCCCCGTTCGAATTCGATCCGGGGCTCAACTCTTGTTTAACTCTATTGTTGCCTTAATGGGGGGCAACAATGATGGTTCGGCGAAGGATGCATGCTCGCAATCCACGCCTCGCCAAAAAAAGCGGAATGGAATTGAAATGCGCCTTGAAGCCCCTCCTCAGATCTGCGTTGTCAAAAAAGAGGATAAAGAGGCCAAGCTCGGAGATTTCCTTCGCCGCACGGTGAAATCCGAGCTCACTCGGGATGGGGTCTGCGCCGTTCCCAGTCTGCTCCTGATCGCGCGCTCCGTGGAAAGCCCGGCTGCACGCGCACTTCTGAAATTCTGCTCCGAAGCTGGGCACGCTGATTTCGATGTCCGCATCATTTTCACGAGCGAGGACGGACTGCTGCCGGTTCAGCTCGGAGAAAGCGGCGGCCGGCTTGCGGCGATGAAGTGCCGCCTTGCGAGCGACGTTCGCCTGCTCGATGCGCATGAGCTCTTGGTGCTCGGTCCGGCAACAGCCTGGATCGGCGACTGCATGCGCCGCGATCCCTCCAAGCACGATGCCTACGAGTTCTATTCCGAGGATGCCCCCGAGGCGGCCCGCACGGCGGCAAAGTCGTTCGAGCGCATCTGGATCTCGGCCCAACCGCTCACACTGCGCGGCGTGACGGCGGCACCCATGCCCGATGTGGCCGCCATCTCGGCAGAAGCCGCCAAGTCGGCCACGGCTCAAAACGCGACCGAGGCCGCCACCCGGCATTAAGTCACAGATTTTTTCGTCCCGATCAGACGCTTCTCAGCACTTCGCCGGCCCCGCCGTTAGCGCGTCCCTCGTCGCGCTAGGCTCCATCTTGCGGCCAAAACGGGGCGCATTTCCCGGAAATTGAGGATAAATCCCTTCTTGCCGCCAATGTTCCGACAATCACGCGTGATGGGCTTCACCGCATAGCGCGCGAGGGCCCATAGTGGGCCCTCATCTGCCGGAGCTCCGGCGGTCGCATCCCGAGGTCAAGCCCATGCGCTTCATCCACGCCATCCTTCTCATCGTATTTTCGACCTTCGCTGCCTTTCCCGTTGCCGCCCAAGAGCGTCCTTTCGCGCACCGTGAAATCGCCAAGGATGCCGACCGGTACGAGGCCTACATCCGCGCCAATTGGAAACCGGCCACAAAGAAATCCGTCGAGGTCAGGCTCGCTGCGGAAAAGAAGATGGCGACCGATCCAAGGGCGGCCTCGCGCGATTTTGCCGCCGCCGTTGCCACTGATCCCAAGAGTGCCGAAAGCTGGTTTGGGCTTGCGCGAGCGCTTCTCGCAATCAAAGTCGATCCCAATGCCGGTAGCAGCGAGCAGTACGATTTGCCCGTCAATGCTTCGGGAGCCGCATACCGGGCTTATGAACGGGCGACCGATAAGGTGCTGAGAGCCAAGTCGCTTGCCGTACTCAGCGAGGCTCTTCAGCGCCGCTTCTTCTGGCGCCCTGCCATCGAGAGCTTAAAGTCGAGTCTTTCCCTCGTCGATGACGCGAAGGTGCGCGAGGCCTACGAGAAGCTCCGGGCCGAGCACGGCTTCCGCATGACGGACTATTCAACCGAATCCGAGCAGGCCAATCCGCGTGTTTGCCTCCAGTTTTCGGAGCAGCTCTCGCGCACCCAATCCGATTTCTCGAAGTTTGTCGCCGTCTCCGGCAAGGACCCGCAAGGTCTGACGGCCGAAAGCCAGCAGATCTGCTTCGAAGGTTTGAAGCACGGCGAACGTTATGAGGTTCTCGTGCGCGCAGGTCTCCCCTCCGATGTCGGCGAAGTGCTCGAAAAACCGGTAACGCTTGCGATCTATGTGCCCGACCGGAAGCCTTTCGTACGCTTTTCGGGCAAGAATTATGTGCTGCCGAGCAGCGGCCAGCAGGGTATTCCCGTCGTCACGGTGAACACCAGCAAGGTGGCTGTCGAAGTCTACCGGATCGGCGATCGCAATCTCGCGGGCGAGCTTGAGAGCGGCAATCTCGATCGCCAGCTTTCCTCCTATGAGTTCGAGGATATCCGCAACTCGAAGGGCACGAAGGTCTATAAGGGCGAGCTCGAAGTCGCAACCAAGCTCAATCAAGAGGTCACGACCGCAGTCCCGGTCAACGAAGCGGTGGGAACGCTGGCTCCTGGGGCATACGTGATGATTGCGGAGCCCATCGAAAAAGCGGGTGAATATGCCGAGAGCATCGCAACGCAGTGGTTCATCGTCTCCGACCTGGGGCTCACCGCCTTCTCCGGAACTGAGGGCATCCATGGCTTCGTGCGCTCGCTGGCGACCACTAAGCCGATTGAGGCGGCCGAGGTTCGTCTTGTTGCCCGCAATAACGAGATTCTCGCGCGCGCCAAGACCGATGAGAAGGGTTACGTCAAATTCGAGAGCGGTCTTGCCAAGGGCGAAGGCGGTCTCGAACCGGCAATCCTGATTGCGGAGAACGGTTCTGGAGAATATGCCTTCCTCGACTTGCGCGTAGAGGCCTTTGATCTTTCGGATCGGGGCGTCACGGGCCGCGAGGCTCCGGGCCCGCTGGACGCCTATCTCTACACCGAGCGCGGCGTCTACCGCCCCGGAGAGGAAGTCAATCTTACGGCACTCATTCGCGATCGCAACGGTATCGCCGCCACTCTTCCCGTCATGCTGATCGTGACGCGGCCTGACGGGGTCGAGTATGGCCGCTACAGTCTTCCGGACGAAGGGCTCGGCGGACGCTCGCTGAAATTGTCGCTCAGCTCTTCAGCACAAACCGGTACGTGGCGCGCGCGCGTTCACTCCGATCCCAAGGCGGATGCCTTGAATCAGGTGGCCTTTCTCGTCGAAGATTTCGTGCCCGAGCGGCTCGACATGACGCTTGAAGAAGGCAGCGGCAAGCTCGCACCCGATGAGGAAAAATGGATCAATATCACCGGGCGCTACCTTTATGGGCCCCCCGCTGCGGGTCTTTCGCTTGAGGGCGACATCCTGGTCCGTCCGGCGAAGAGGGACATGGCTCAATTCCCAGGATTCAAATTCGGCCTTGCCGACGAGAAAATCGAGCCCGTCCGCAAGACGCTCGAGAATGTGCCCATGACCGGCGAAGATGGCAAGGCGGAAGTCGCCCTCACGCTGCCGGCCATCCCGAGAACCGTGAAGCCACTCGAGGCCGACATACTGATGCGCCTTCGCGAAGCGGGCGGTCGCACGATCGAGCGCGCCATTACGCTTCCCGTTGAGACGAGAGAGCCGCGGATCGGAATCAAACCCCTGTTCGCAAATGATGCGGTCAACGAAAACGAAAAGGCTAGCTTCGAGGTGGTGCTTCTCGACGCCGATGGCAAGCCAAAGCCGGCCGCCGGACTACTGTGGTCCCTTGTTCGCCTGGATACGACCTGGCAGTGGTACAGCCGGGACGGTAACTGGAGTTATGAACCGCAAACCTTCACGCGCAAGGTTGCCGACGGTACGCTCGATATCGGCGGCTCCGCACCGGCATCCCTCTCAGTCGAAGTGGGTTACGGCCGTTACCGCCTCGAGATTGCGTCCGCCGAGGCGGGCGGTCCGGTCTCGAGCGCCATCTTCAATGCCGGCTGGTACACGGCACAGGGTTCTCCCGAAAGCCCGGAAATCCTCGACGTCGCGCTCGACAAAGCGAGCTACACTAAGGGTGATACGGCAAAGCTTCGCATTGCCTCAAAAACGGGGGGCAAGGCTCTCGTGACGGTCTTGGGTTCCGACCTCCACGCCATGAAGGAGGTCGACCTTCCCAAGGGCGGCGGAGATGTCGAACTCATAATCGATGACAACTGGGGCCCTGGCGCCTACGCAACTGTACTCCTCTATCGCCCGATGGACGAGAAAGCCAAGCGCATGCCGAGCCGGGCCATCGGCATCACGTGGATCGGCGTCGATCAATCATCGCGCACCTTGAAGATCTCGATGGCGAGCGAGGCCAAGATCAGATCCGGTGGCGAATTGCGCGTGCCCGTCACCGTTACTGGACTGGAATCGGGCGAGGAAGCACGACTTACGGTCGCTGCCGTCGATCTCGGCATCCTCAATCTGACGAAGTTCCAGGCGCCTGCTCCGGACCTTCATTTCTATGCGCAGCGCAAGCTCGCCCTCGAGATCCGCGATTTCTACGGCCGCCTCATCGACGGAATGCGCGCCGAGCGTGGCGCGCTGAAGTCGGGTGGCGATGGCTCAGACGACATGAGCCTCAAGGGTAGTCCGCCAGTCGAAGAGCTTGTGGCATTCTACTCCGGCATCGTCACTGTCGGCGCAGACGGCAAGGCCGATGTGGCCTTCCAGTTGCCGGGCTTCAACGGCACGGTGCACCTTATGGCGGTTGCCTGGTCGAATTCGAAGGTCGGCCATGCCACCGGCGACGTCGTCGTACGCGATGCCATCGCTCTCACGGCCGCCGCACCACGCTTCATGACACTCGGTGACGAGGTGAGCCTCGACATCTCGACTCACAATGTCGAGGGTCCGGCGGGTCGATATACGCTCAGTCTCGTGCAGCAGCCGATGAGTGGCAATGAAGGCGCATATCAGAGCCTCGTCCAGCGCACGATCGATCTCAAAGCAGGAGAGCGGCGCTCGGAAGTGCTCAAGGTCAAACCGGCAGAAGTCGGCCTGCACAGCTACGAGGTGCATGTTGCTGGTGGGGCAGACATTAACGTCAAGCGCCAACTCGTCCTCGACGTGAAACCCCCAGCAGGCGATATCAAGCGAACAACCGTGGCGACGCTCTCAGCCAAGGGTGGCAAGATCACCCTCTCACCCGATCTCGTCGCAGGCCTTATTGCAGAGCGCACGCGCGTCATGCTGACGGTTGGTCCGGCAGCAAGGTTCGATGTAGCTGGGCTCTTGACCGCTCTCGACCGCTATCCCTACGGATGCGCCGAGCAGACGGTGTCGCGCGCTCTTCCCCTCCTCTATGCCAACGCGGTTGCCGCCCAGGTCGGCATCGCCCCCGACAAGGAGATCAAGGAGCGCATTCAGGGCGCAGTCGAGCGCGTGTTCCAGATGCAGGACAGCTCCGGAAACTTCGGCTCCTGGGGCCCCAACAGTGACATGGACGTCTGGCTCACAAGTTATGTGACGGACTTCCTGACACGTGCCCGCGAGAACGGATTCAACGTGCACCAGATCCCGTTCAATCAGGCCCTCGACCGGCTGCAGAACTACATCGCAAATGCAAGCGACTTCGATAAGGGGGGCGAGGAGCGGGCTTACGCGCTCTATGTGCTCGCCCGCAATGGCCGGGCGCCAATTGGCGAACTGCGCTACTATGCCGATACGCGACTTGACCGCTTTTCCTCGCCGCTGGCGCGGGCTCAACTCGGGGCGTCGCTTGCCATGATGGGCGACAAAGAGCGCGCCGAGACCGCGTTCAAGTCTGCGCTCCAACTCTTCGATGATCCAGCCGATCTCAATATCGCGCGAGCGGATTACGGATCTCGCATCCGCGATGGCGCAGCTCTCGTGACACTTGCGTCCGAAACGGGCATCGCAAAACAAGAGGCTCCGCGTCTCATCAACGTTGTGGCGAAAGCCTATCAGCAGCGCTCGTACACTTCGACCCAGGAGCAGGCGTGGATGCTCCTCGCAGCGAACGCTCTTTCCGACGCGGCGAAGAACACGGAACTCAACGTCGGCGGGGCACCCCTCAAGGGTCCGATCTTCCGCGGCCTCGATGCGGAGACGCTCTTGAAGGGTCCTCTCGTCATCGAGAACATGGGCGATGAGCCCGTTGACGCCGTGGTGACGGTCATAGGCGCAGGCATGACACCTGAGCCGCCTGTCTCGAAGGGCTTCAAGATCGCCCGCAGCTATTACACGCTTGACGGACAGGAAGTCGATCTCGCAAGCGCCAAGGGCGGCGCGGTGACCTTGAAGCAGAACGATCGCCTCGTTACCGTTGTGCGCATCGAGAGCGATGAAGCCGCCGGCCGCGTTCTGCTGGTCGATCGGCTGCCCTCGGGATTCCAGATCGAAAACCCGCGCCTTGTCGACAGCGGCGATATCTCGAGCCTCACTTGGTTGAAGTCGGACATTCGTAGCGAGCATGCCGAATTCCGAGATGACCGTTTCGTCTCGGCATTCAACCTCTTCGCCAAGAAGAGCGATGACGCGTCCGATCATGGAGCAAGCGAGGCCGAGGGTCAGGGCACGGCGCCTGCCGACCCGAAGGCCAATGCTCCGGCCGCTACGGCAACCGTTGCTTATATCGTTCGTGCGGTGACGCCCGGAACGTTTGTGCATCCGGCGGCGACGGTGGAGGATATGTACCGGCCCGAGCGATACGCGCGCAGTGCCGGTGGTACGCTCGCCATTTCGGCCAGCCAGTAAGGAAACTTGTCGTCATGTGGAACCTTGGGCGCGCAAAGCGGATTGGCGGATGGGTACTGGCCCTTTCCGCGAGCGCGTTCGTGCTCGCCCAAGGCGCTGCTTTCGAGCTTCGGCGCATCAAGAGAGAACTTGGCCCGCCCCCGCTTGAGTTGGCCGAAGGGCTTTCGACGACCGTGGTTGATCGCGAGGGCAGGCTCCTCAGGGCATTCACGACTCGCGACGGCCGCTGGCGGCTGCCCGTCGAGCCCTCGGAAGTCGATGAGAAGTACCTCGCGATGCTGATGGCTTTCGAGGATCGGCGCTTCTATTCGCATCCTGGCTTCGATGCCCGGGCCATCCTCCGCTCTGTCTTGCAGCTCATCAAAGATGGCCGGATCGTCTCGGGCGGCTCGACGCTCACGATGCAGGTGGCGCGACTCTTGGACGGCAAGCACGAGCGGACGGGAGCCGGCAAGATTCGGCAGATCGTGCGCGCGATGCAGCTCGAGGAGCGCCTTTCCAAAAAAGAGATTCTTGGGCTTTATCTGCGGCTCGCGCCGTTCGGTGGCAACATCGAAGGCGTGCGCGCAGCTTCCCTCGCCTATTTCGGCAAAGAACCGCGCCGGCTCTCAACGGGTGAGGCGGCCCTTCTCGTGGCACTACCCCAATCTCCCGAGGTGCGCCGCCCGGACCGAAACCCGCGTGCGGCCGAGCGCGGACGTAATATTGTCCTTTCGCGCGCCGTTGCGGTAGGGCTCATCACCGCAGCCGAAGCCGAGCGGGCCCGCGGAGAACGGGTGCCGGAAGCACGCTTGGAATTTCCGAAGCTCGCACCCCATCTTTCGGAATCCGAGGCTGCCAAGAAGCAGCTCGATAAAATTCACCGGCTAACCCTCGATCGAGAGATTCAGGCAAGCCTCGAAGAGCTGGTGTCGGAACACATCAAAACCTTGGGTTCGCGGTTATCGGCCGCCGTAATTGCGGCCGATCACACGACGGGTGAGATCCTGGCGTATGTGGGCTCGGCCGGATACCTCGATACGACACGTTTCGGCGCCATCGATATGGTCGAAACCCTCCGCTCTCCCGGATCGACATTGAAGCCGCTGATCTACGGCCTCGGTTTCGAGCAGGGGATCATCCATCCCGAGACGCTTATCGAAGATCGT
>CAZSNH010000049.1:0-11151 GCA_964607855.1 uncultured Hyphomicrobium sp.
TTCCTGCGCGCGATACCGCTCCCTCTGCTGCTACACCACGTGCTGGGACGTCAGCGGCCAGCCTGTCCCGCGAGCAGATCGTGGCCTTTGCCTCCGAGTTCGATCCCCAGCCATTCCATCTCGACGATCGGGCAGCAAGAGGCACGCTTCTTGGCGGGCAAGCCGCATCGGGATGGCACACATGCGTGGTTATTCACCGTCTCCTGGAAAAAGCAATGATGGAACGGCGGCTGTTGCTGAGAATGTCGGGGGCCGAAGATATCCGCTGGCGCAGGCCCGTGCGGCCTGGTGATACGCTTTCTGGCCGGATCGTTTTCTCTAAGAAATCGGATGGCACGTACAGCAGCGATTCCGGCATATTTGGAGCCGTCATCGATGTCACAAATCAACACTCGGAATTAGTCGCATCCTGGCACACCGACTGCAACGTCTTGCGGTCCGCACCGAGCGCCTCCCTAGGCGGCGCCATTTATCCACCACGTGGCGCACGAGCAGCACGAGCTCCCCGCAGACGCGGGGATCATGCCATCAAATTCTTCGATGATGTGGAAGTCGGTGATGAGATCGACCTTGGCGATTATACGTTCACGAATGAGCGCGTCATGGCATTTCGAGACCTATGCGAGACCAAACCGCAATGCCCTGCGAGACGTCCGGCCGACCTGTTCTCCGAACGTGTCCACGATTGGCACGTGGTATCGGCGTGGATGCATTCCATCGTGCGCTACTATCGGCTCCACTCGGATCGGCTACATCAATCTGGCAACCCGGTTCCACTCCTTGGTCCCGCGGCAGGCGTCAAACACTTAAGGTGGCATGCCCCCGTCCGCGTCGGCGAGACGATCTCGTATTCGACCTGGGCGGAGCGCAAGCTTGAGATCGCAACTCGGGACGACTGGGGGCTGCTTATTGCAGGTGCCGAGGGGGTAAATGCGGCAGGTCAAACCGTGGTCTCATTCTATCCGCAGATGCTGCTGCAGAGATTCCCGTCCCGAAATCCTGGACTGACCTGATCGTAGTCCAACTTGGGCCGTGTGCGATGTTTGCTCTGTTGGCCCAGACGGCAATGATTGCACTACGCACCGTGGCGCAAGATGATCCTCTCTATGTCCGCGACAGAGCGCAGCTCCGCCATTTCATCCATGCTCATCGAAATGCAGAAGGTCGTCTCGATCGCCCTAACGAGAGCGATATGTTGGAGCGAGTCCCATGAAGCGACCTCGTCCGGCGAGGTACTGGGCGTGATGTGCCCTTCAAATTGGAAAACGTGGCGAAAGATCTCGACGATTTCCGGTCGAACCGGTCTACCTACCATAACGGCCATGTTCATGATTTTCCCCATTCAACTGTAACTGGCCTCGTGGAGAGAGTACGCGACATTTTCATATCGACAGGCAGTTCCCAGAACTCAGCTCCGTCTTCCTCTCCTGAGGGGGTGAAACCCATTGAGGGATATAGATCGCGCACAATGCCGTTCTTGGTTGTGGGGCGGTATGACCCCACAATCCGCTTCACTCCCTTACCCGCGAGATGCGCTGTGAGAGCTTCCAGAAATGCGGCCTCGATTTGACGGCCAATCACCCGGCAGCTCATCACGAATGATTCGATGCGGGCGGTTGCCTCTTCGAGGCTCACACATGCCGCAAGAACGATGCCGAGGTCGCCGAAGCGGTCACAAACCTGACCAACTAGACCAAGGGCACGGCTCTCCTCGGTCATGAAGGCATTGATTTCCGATTCGCTAAAGCGCCGGTTCGTCAAATTGAACTGGTTTGTGCGTTGATGGAGTTGGGCCGCCCTTACCAAGGTTCCCGACGTAACCGGCTCGATGGTCAGTTTCTGCTGAAGCCCGATCAGATACTGTTCATAGTCACGCACCGACTCCTTGAACTCCCGCCCCTTACGCTCAGCGACATACATCTCAGAGCGCCGGGCGTCTTCATCGGTCAGTCGCAATGGCCATGTACAGGCCAGAGAACGCAGCCACAGTGGCCGGCGGGCAGGATCGGCGGGCATCTCTGGCACGCTCACGCTGGGGCACATGCGGCGCATGGCCTCGCGCTCTTGGGAGCTGTCGTCCAGAAAGACGAAGCTATCGAGTCCGAGGTTAAGCTCTGCTGCGAGCCGGCGGATGTTGTCAGGCTTTGGCTCCCAGTTGATGGCAGTGGCAACAAAGTCATCGGCTTTAAGTGCCATTCCAGGATGATTTGAGAAAACCTCAATCGCGTCCGGGTTGTTCTTACTGAGCCCCACGAGGAGCATGCCCTGCCCCTTCAGCCGAAGGCATTCCTGCTGCAGAGCCTTGAAGGCGTTGCCCGGGAAATCGTCGCCGCACTCGAGTCTTTCTATGCCGTCATCACCGAAGACACCTCCCCACAGCGTGTTGTCGAAGTCGAGTGCGAGAACTTTTGCAGCTCCTCGTGCCTTCGTGTGCCAAACCCGGGAGAACCCATGCGCAAGAGCGCGCAGCGCCAATTCGTTGTAGGCCTGGCGGCCATAAAACCACAGTTTGGGGTCGCTGCGCTCGGCAGGAGCCACACGGGCCAGCGCAACGTCTGCGTCGACGAGTAGCAAGGATGGCAGGCGGGCGGCGATCTCGCCAAGTCTGCGGTTCACCTCGGCGACGAGACACGCCTCACCAGTCGCGTGATGCCGATCGATATGTCCTGCCCCAGGCACAAAGGCGGCAGGAATTGTATTGACCAGAAGCGGCTTCGACGCATTCCGGCAGAATGCTTCGATGGCCCCCGTCAGCGCTTCAATTCGCTCATCGGCGAGCCTGCGCGCCTCACTCACACTGCTTCTCAACCCCACTCCCGCAATCAGAGAACTGTCGAGAAGGAGCACCAAAGCATCGGCCGCTTGATGCGGCTCCAAGAGTTCCGGAATGATTGTTGCAAAGTCCGCCTCGGAGATCTCGACGCGCCAACCGGCCGCGGCGAATGCAGGTTTAAGGGCGGCGGCGAGATCGTGAGTGGTCGAGGTTCCGCTCAATCGGAGGCGCAACAATGGCAGCGCCTTGATCTCGACCGCACATTGTTGCTGAACGGATCGCATGGCCTCGGGAGAAGCATGGAACTGGCTGAGAGCGACGCGGCAAGCGAGCGACGTCTCCCCGAGGGCCACGAGGCGCCTGGTGACGGCAGAAGCGACACCCGATTCCATTTCTCCGAAGACCGAAATGTCGACGATCTGCCGCGATAGTCCTTCAGGAACCCCTCCTTTCTCGATTTCGTTGAGGGCGGCGAGTGCGTTGAGTTCGGGCGAGCAGTTCGTGAGCGCACCCGAGGGCAGTCTGTGGCCGGCAACCAAAAGGCCCTTGGCGAGCCAAGCAGGGACATTGCTCCCAGCCTCATCGAGCCGGCGCAACAATTGTTCAACCTGACCCGGCGTCGCCTCACGCCAATCAAATGCCGGCAAAAGGGACCGCTGACGCACAAGTACCGGGGCCTCTTGAAGAAGAGGCTCCAAGAGCCGGCCAAGAAGGCTGCTTGGCCCGGCACCCGGACATGTCTCAGTCACGGCTAGAACGGTCCCGCCAAGGGATCCGACCTCTTTCTGGCGCAGATTGACTGGCATCGATCCCCCTAAATCATCACCTCGCCGCCCGTCACCAGCAGGTTTTCGCCCGTAATGAATCGGGCGTAAGGCGACGCCAGCATGAGTACAGCGCCTGCAACATCATCTGCAGTTGCGAGCCGCCGCAGAGGCGTGTGGCTGACAATCATCTGGCGCAGCCGTTCGGGCGCACCTCCAACCAGATCGGTCTCCACCATAGACGGCGAAACCATGTTGACGGTTATGCCGATTGGGCCAAGTTCTTGAGCAAGGTTCTTGCTCAGGGCATGTAGCGCGCTCTTCGCGGACACATATGGAAGCCAGTGATAGGCCGTGCGGCCCAATGAAGCGCTCGAAAGAATATTTATGATTTTTCCCTGAGCTTTCTTGAGATAGGGCAACGAAGCTTGGGTCACGGCGAACACGCTACCGACAATATCGGCATAGGCCGTCGCCATGTCTTGCCACTTGACGCGTCGAAATTCCGCAGATGCGATCTTGGGACCGGCGTTATTGACGAGGATATCGAGACGCTCGCCCCGGGAAGCCCTTTGCACGAGCATCTCCACCTCCTCTGGCGCCCGAACATCCGCCTTCACCGCATCGCACTCGCCGCCTGCTTCGCGGATCTCGTCGCAGAGGCTGAATGCAGCCGCCTCGCTCTTGTGGTAGTTGACGCAAACGGTCGCGCCATTGGCGGCAAGAAGACGGGCCGTTGCGCGTCCGATTCCCCGAGAGGCACCGGTCACGAGCGCAAAGCGCCCCGCCAATAGCCGCGTCGGTGTGAAATCGGCTTCGCGTGCTGGCTGCGGTGGGGCTAATCGAAGAACCTTGGTACGAGCCTTGCCCTTTAAAACGGCAATTCCATGTTGGTTCACGATCTCAGTTGCGAGACAGACGACACGCGTATCGGCATCGATACTCTCGATGGTCGCCCTTGCCTCGAGGCGATCACCGATAAAGACCGGTGCACTGAATTCAATTGTCTGGGAAAGATAAAGCGCACCGGGGCCCGGAAGCTTCATACCCACGAGCGTCGAGAGCAGGCCCGCGTGCAAAAACCCGTGCGCCACGGGCTCCGCGAACTCGGTGCGCGCAGCAAACTCGGGATCTAAATGCAGCGCATTGTAGTCGCCTGAAAGGCGGGCGAACGAAGAGACGTCGTCTGTCGTGATCGTGCGATGCACGGTCGCAGATTGGCCGACGCTGAGTTCGCTCAGACGGTCCACTTTGCTGCTTATCAGGACCTCTGACACCGCGGCAGTGTCTCCTGTTCCCCTCGCGTACCCTCGCTCGCTCGGGGCATTGGGTATTCCCTCTTGGCGCAGAGGCATTTGACTTCGGTTAGGTGGTGGCGCAACCCGGCCTGTTAATTGAAGAAAGTCATGAGTCGCGAGCGGCCGCGCACTAGCTTAACAGAGCCAAAGGAGATCGGGCATGGCTTCAACTTTTGAGACCGTAGCCGATATCATTTCGTCCACGAGCGACGTACCGCTCGAGCGCATAAAGCCCGAAAGTCACATCATGAAGGACCTCGAGGTCGACAGCTTGGCCTTCCTCGATATCGCGTTCGAGATCGATCAGAGATTTGGCATAAAGCTGCCCATCGAGGATTGGATGCAGAATGTGAACGAGGGGAAGGTGAAGTCAGACGATTACTTCATTGTGGGAAATCTCTGCGGAAATATTGACAAGCTCGTAGCGGTGGCTGCTGCGGCCTGATGGGGCGCGCTTCATGCGACTGGAATACTTCCAGATGCTCGATAGCGTCGAGCGGTTGGATCGCGAAGCCGCAACAATCGCAATCCACTCAAAGGTGCCGGGGGAAAGCACGATTTTCGAAGGTCACTTTCCAGGCCATCCTCTGATGCCCGGCGTATTGCTGTTGGAGACGATGGCCCAGGCTTCGGGATACCTGCTCCTGGCCCTTGATGGCTTCACACGCATGCCCTTCTTTGCAAGTGCAAAAGAGGCGAACTTCCGGTCATTCGTCCATCCGAACACTGATCTCCGCGTGGAGGCCACTCGGGTGCATGCCGGATCGGGCTATGCCGTCACTCGCGCTCGCGTGATGAAGGGCAGGCAGACGGTTAGCGACGCTCAGATGACGTTTCGCACCCTTCCTTTCAGCACTCCCGACCTCGAAGCTTACGTTCGGCGAGAAGGCGTGCGGCTCGGCATGATCGCGGAAGGAAAGACGCCGTCATGACGAATGGCCGGCAGGTTTGGATCACCGGAATCGGACTCTTGAGTTCGCTCGGAGAGGGCCATGCCGCCCACACGACGAAACTGTTCGATGCCGCCGCTGCCGCGAATGTCGACGAGAGCCGTTTTGCGCCCTATCCCGTGCATCCGCTGATTGAGGTGGATTTCGGCAAGCAGATTCCGAAGAAGTCGGATCAGCGGCAGATGGAAGGCTGGCAGCGTATCGGTGTTTATGCGGCCGGGCTCGCGCTCCAAGATAGCGGCATCGCAGGTAATGCAGAGCTTCTGGACATTACCAATCTCGTTGTAGCAGCTGGTAATGGCGACCGGGATTGCGAACTGGACCAACGAATTCTCGAATCGATAGGCAGCCAGCCTTCGCCGGATGCCTACCTCAATCAGGCCCTGCTCACGGGCCTCAGGCCGACGCTCTATCTCGGAGAGCTTTCCAATCTTTTGGCCGGAAATATCTCCATCATTCATAAGGCCACCGGTTCTTCGCGGACGCTAAAGGGAGAAGAGATCGCTGGAGTATCGGCTATCGAGAATGCCTTTCGCAGGATATCGGCGGACCAAGGCGACCTCTTCCTCGTCGGCGGGGCCCTTAATGCGCAACGCGAAGATCTGCTCTTGGGATACGAGCTCGGACGGAATTTGGGGACGCACCCCTTCCGATCGGTGTGGGAGCGCCGCGAGAATGGTGGTGGCTTCGTGCCCGGCAGCGTTGGTGCTTTCCTTGTGCTCGAAGCCAGAGAGCATGCCGAAGAGCGCGGACGGACCCCGTACGCACGTATTTCAGGTGTGGTCTCAGACCGGTGCCGGCGCGAAAACGGCAGCGTCGTGGCCACGCTGACGCGATTGATGAAAGAGTTGGCCGGCGACATTGGACCTGCTCCCATTCAGGTGCTGAGCGGAGCTAGTGGCGTTGAGCCGATCACTTCCGAGGAGAGGACATTCCTAAACGGTCTCTTGAAAATCGAACTCGTCAATGCTGTGCGCGCTTACGGGAGCCGATTTGGCCATTCTGTCGAAGCACACTTCCCTCTCGGCGTAGCATTGGCCGCGTTGGCCTTGGCGAACGAAGCCTTCTATCCGCCTTTCGATCACTCGGAACTGGAAAAGCCATTCGTCGGCTCACCGGAACGCATCTTGGTCACGGGGATTGGTCATTGGAGGGGCGAGGGACTTGCTCTTCTGGAACGGGTCAACTGAGGAGGCGAGCAATGGCCCGGAGTATGACAGATCGGAAAGGTCGTCCCATTGTTGTCGTAACCGGGATCGGGATCGTCACGTCCCTCGGTCAAGGCAAGAACGAAAACTGGAACAAGCTCACGAGGGGCGTGTCAGGAGTGAAGCCAATCACCCGCTTTCCGACCGATGGCCTGCGTACGACGATTGCGGGCACGATCGATTGTATCGAGTGCGCTTCTTACTCGGCCTATGAGCTCTCCTCCGCAATTGCCGAGTCTGCGGCCGAAGAAGCCATCGCGGAAGCTCAAATTGGCAGCGCTGGACGCTTTCCTGGCCCGCTTTTCATTGCAACACCGCCTTCGGAATTTGAATGGCCGCTGCTTCGGCGCCTTTATGAGGAGAGCCCTGATCCGGAGAAACCGGGCTATAAACGCATGCTGGCTGCCGCGCACACGGGCCGCTATGCCTCTTGGCAGCGCCAGCTCGAATTCGCCAGCATCGCCGACAGACTTAAGGAGCGTTTCGGAACGGCAGGAGAGCCGATCTCGATCTGCACGGCGTGCGCCTCTGGTGCGACAACGATTCAAATGGGAACTGAAGCGATCCGGCGCGGCGAGGCAAACGCGGCACTTTGCGTCGGCACCGATGCAACGGTCCATCCGGAAGGTTTGATTCGCTTTTCGTTGCTCTCGGCGCTCTCGACGGAAAACGAGATCCCTGAGAAGGCATCCAAGCCATTCTCGCGAAACAGGGACGGGTTTGTGATTGCTGAAGGTGCGGGAGCGGTGGTGCTTGAATCCCTCGAATCGGCGCGAAGCCGCGGCGCCGAGATCATCGGCGTCGTGAAGGGATGCGGAGAGAAGGCCGACGAGTACCACAGGACTCGATCGCGCCCCGATGGCGACGCAATTATTGGAGCCTTGCGCAAGACATTCGACGACGCGGACATCGATCCGCATGAGATCGACTATATCAATGCTCATGGCACGAGTACGCCGGAGAACGACAAGATGGAGTATCTATCGCTCGCCGCCGTATTCGGCGAGCACCTCCCGAAGACACCCATCAGTTCGAATAAGTCGATGGTCGGACACACGCTCATTGCAGCGGGCTCCGTCGAAGCCGTCTTTTCCCTCATGACCATTCGGACTGGCGTCCTTCCGCCAACGATCAACTACGACGAGCCAGACCCCGAGCTTCCTCTCGATGTTGTCCCGCACCACGCCCGGAAGGCCAACGTAAGGAACTTGCTTTCAAACTCATTCGGGTTCGGAGGTCAGAATGTATGCCTCATCTTCAGCTCTGAACCGGGGTGAGCATTGATGCGACCGGCAATCAGGACAAAAGTGGGGTCCACCCACTCGAACGACGCCAAGAATAGCGAAGTTCGAGGCTGGATGCGCGCTGTGCAGGTGACCAGCGAACGCCAACTCATGCTAACCGATGTTCCCGCCCCGCCCGAACCGGCGCCCGGCGAGATTCAAATCAGGGTGCGCTCTGTCGCGCTCAATCACATCGATGTCTGGGGATGGAGGGGAATGGCTTTCGCCCGCCGGTCTCTGCCGGTCATTGCCGGCGCAGAGGCGGCGGGCGAAGTCACCAAGGTTGGTGCCCAAGTCGCGGACCTGCGGATTGGTGACATCGTTGCTCTCTACGGCGCGCGAACCTGCGGCACGTGCGAGGCCTGCCTGCAGGGACGCGACAACTTCTGCGACACACTCGAAGGAATGTTTGGATTCCACATTGATGGGTTCCTTTGCGAATTTGCAAATGTTCCCGCTCGGATCGCCGTGAAGGCCCCACCTGGAGTGGACGCGTTCGCTGCCTCACTCACCCCGATTACATTCGGTACCGTGGAACACATGTTTTTCGACAATGCCAAACTGCGGGCTGGAGAAACGGTGCTCGTGCACGCGGGCGGGAGCGGCATCGGAAGCGCTGCAATTCAACTTGCGAAGGCGGCCGGCGCGATTGTCATCACGACCGTTGGCAGCGACGAAAAAGCTGAGAAGGCGCGCGCTCTTGGAGCTGACCATGTCATCAATTATACCAAAGAAAGGTTCGAGGGGCGCGTTCGCAAGATTACAGGACGCAAAGGTGTCGACGTTGTCTTCGAGCACGTCGGCCCGAAGACCTGGTCGGGAAGCCTGCTTTCAATGGCTCGCGGCGGCCGGCTCGTCACCTGCGGCTCGACCACAGGCATCATGGCCGAAACAAATCTCCACATGCTATTCCAGCAGCAGCTCAAACTTCTCGGCAGCTTTGGTTGCACGAGAAGGAACATGGCCGATGCCATGTCCAAGCTCGCCTCAGGGGCGGTCAAGCCTGTCGTCGATACCATGATCGGCCTCAAGGAGATTGACAGCGCACTGCACCGTCTCGAGAGCCGGCAGGTCTTCGGTAAGATTCTCGTCGCGGTCTAGCTCAATCTGGGCACCGCAATAATTGTAACGCGGAGGTAAATTTGACCTACGGAGGGGAAGGACGCGAGAGAGATCGTCCAAGTGAGGCCGAGTCCATTCCCGCCGCGAACCAAGCGCTCACCACCCCCATCTCACAGAATAGCGCAAGGGATGTGTGGGTGACAGGGATTGGGCTCGTGAGCTCTCTCGGCGAAGGCAATGGCGCACACTTTGCAGCCTTTTCGGAGCCCAACAGGCCTCCTGTCCTCAATCAAGTGACTTACAGTCCTTATTCTGTGCATCCGCTGGCTGCTGTCGATTTTGGCAGACAGATTCCCAAAAAGTCTGACCAGCGGCAAATGGAGGCTTGGCAGCGGATTGGCGTTTACGCGGCAGGCCAGGCGCTCGAGGACGCAGGGATTGCAAAAAACCAAGCGCTCCTAGAGAGAACGAATCTCGTTGTTGCAGCCGGCAGCGGAGAGCGCGACACGAGTGTTGACGCGAAGTTGCTTGAGGCTATCGACCAGCGCCGCGACACGGCCTTGCTCGCCAAGGAGGTCCTGCCGACCGCACTTCGGCCCACCCTGTTTCTTGCCCAGCTCTCAAATCTCCTCGCCGGGAACATCTCGATCGTCCACAATGTAACGGGTTCCTCGCGCACGTTCATGGGCGAGGAGATGGCGGGCATCTCAGCCATCGAGAACAGCGTCCGGCGCATCCAGTCCAGGCAAGGTGATCTCTTCCTCGTCGGAGGCGCACTTAACGCCGAGCGCGAGGATTTGTTGCTCGGCTACGAACTCGGCCGAAATCTGTGGCCGCACCCGTTTCGCGGTGTCTGGGAGCGATCCGAGGACGGTGGCGGATTTGTACCCGGCAGCGTCGGGGCTTTTCTCATCCTCGAGGCCCGCGAGCACGCCGAGGCGCGCGGCCGGAAGCCTTATGCGCGCATAGCCGGTGTTGCTTCGGACCGGTCGCGGCGCAAACCCGGCGATGCCGTCCATGCGATGGGGCGGCTTCTCAAGGCACTTCCTGGACTATCGCCGGGACCGCTCGCCATTCTGAGCGGGGCCAGTGGTGTAGAGCCGGTCACCTCCGAGGAACGGGCGTTTCTCGATGGCCTCAAACGGCACGGACTTGAAGCCGCGGTCAGAGCCTATGGCAGCCGGCTGGGACATTCTGTGGAAGCTCACTTCCCCGCAGGCATCGCACTTGCAGCGCTAGCACTCCAGGGCCGCGATTTCTACCCCCCGCTCGACGCTTCGGGCGTTGAAAAAAATCTCACCGGTCCCCTCGATCGGGTGTTGGTGACAGGGCTCGGATACTGGCGCGGAGAGGCACTCGCTCTCCTTGATCCGGCAAACTGAGGAACGCAATCATGGCCGTGGACTTTAGAGATAAAATGGGCCGGCCCGTTGTGGCGGTAACAGGGATGGGGATCGTCACTTCGCTGGGCCGCGGAAAAAAGGAAAACTGGGCCAAACTCTTAGCTGGTCAATCCGGCATCAAGTCGATCACGCGCTTCCCGACTGAGGGTCTGCGCACGACGATTGCAGGCACCGTGGACGACTTGAAGTGCGATCCCTTTTCGGCGCCCGCATTGACGATCGCGATGGCCGAAGCCGCAGCCGACGAGGCCGTCGCAGAATCAGGGCTCGGTTCAGAACCCGGATTTCCGGGGCCACTCTATGTTGCGACTCCGCCCGCCGAAATCGAATGGCCTCAACGCAGGGCACTCTATGACCGCAACGCAGAAGCAAGTGCACCGGGCTACCGGCGGCTGCTTGCCGCGGCTCGC
>CAZSNH010000050.1:0-1173 GCA_964607855.1 uncultured Hyphomicrobium sp.
AAGGGTGCGCCCTTCGCGCTCAGCATAATTCCGGCCGCCTTCAACGACCCGCTCGATGTCCTCGGACGTCACGGTGCCGCCTTCGACGTCTGAAGTCGCGACGAAGTTCTGTGACTTGAGACGCCCCCCAGAGACGGCAACAATGATTTCATCGAGTGTCACACCGGCCATACGCTCGGCTTGGGCAATGGCGGCGCGCACCGCAGTTTCCGCCGCATCGAGATCGGTTATAACTCCCGCCTTAATGCCTCGAGAACGCTGATGGCCGACGCCGACGACGCGGCCTGCAACACCGAGATCGGCGTTGAAGGGCGCCTTTTCGCCGACCAAAACAATGAGGCACGCGATCTTGAACGAGCCGACATCAAGAAGCCCGACGACGCCCGATTTGCCGCGTGCCTGAGAGGCCTCTTTCATCGTGCGACGCGCTCCGTTGCCCAAAACATCAACCCTGGTCCCCCGAATTTTTGACAGGCGATGGTCGCACGGTAATGCGCCCAGGAGCCCGCAAATCAATCACCTGACCGGGGCTCTCGATGAGCGCGCGCACATGACGCTCGGACATGATTTCCTCGAGTGCCAACGCTTCGCGGTCGGCAGGAAGGTTGATCGTTGTGCCACCCTCGAGGTGAAGCGACCAGCGGCGGCCGGCAACCCATTCGGCGCGCTCCACCCGCTTCGCGATCTCAGGAAAACGCGCGAGCAGCGTCGTGAGGCTCGAGGCTTCCATGGGGGCCCCCTCACCCTCAACGATTGGGAACGCAAGAGTGGCGTCTCGCCTGATTGGTGCAAGCACGCGTCCGGTTCTATCGATCAGGAAATCCCTGTCGCGGCGCCGCCAGAGCGCGAAGGGAGTGCGCTCTGTAATTCGAATCTGCAGTTCGCCGGGAAAGGTCCGCGTGAGTTCGGCCGTCTCGACCCAAGGCAAGCGTTCGATCCGGGTCCGCACCGCGGTTGGATCGAGATCAGCGAAACTCGTCACATTGGCGAGATCTATGGCATCGAAAATATCCTTGTCGGACGTGTAAGTCTGACCCGTCACCGAGACCTGATCGATGCCGAAGCCGGCGGCGGCAAGAACGCGCTTTAAGAGGGGCGCAAGTGAATTGACGTTGCGGACGTCGCGCCCGCCATTTGTCATCGCAAGATAGGCGAATGCGCCTGCGATAATCG